>JADFZT010000019.1:15374-67685 GCA_015232395.1 Magnetococcales bacterium
GCTAGGGCTTTAGCTTGTGCCTCCGCTTTAGCTTGGGCCTCTGCTTTAGCCTTAGCTTCCGCTAGGGCTTTAGCTTGTGCCTCCGCTTTAGCTTGGGCCTCTGCTTTAGCCTTAGCTTCCGCTAGGGCTTTAGCTTGGGCCTCCGCTTTAGCCTTAGCTTCCGCTTTAGCCTTAGCTTCCGCTTTAGCCTCAGCTTCCGCTAGGGCTTTAGCTTGTGCCTCAGCTTCCGCTAGGGCTTTAGCTTGTGCCTCAGCTTCCGCTAGGGCTTTAGCTTGTGCCTCAGCTTCCGCTTGAGCTTTAGCTTGTGCCTCAGCTTCCGCTTGGGCTTTAGCTTGGGTCTTTGCTTTTGCTTCAGCTTCCGCTTTAGCTTGGGCCTCCGCTTTAGCCTCAGTTTCCGCTTGGGCTTCCCCTGGGGATTTGGTTTGGATTTCGGTTGGGATTGCCGCTGGCGGTTTCAGCGTATTTTTCTCACCCGGTTTGGGCATGGCCATGAGCTTGGCGATCATCCGGGCTCGGGCGCTGGATTCTTCATCCTTTTGAGGATCGGATGGGAGGTCGCTTTGGGAGTTGGTTTGCAGGTCGCTCGTGAGTTTGGTGACCTGAAATTCAACCACTGTTTTTGGCGCTGGGTTGATGGCTTCCAAGGGGGAGGGCGGATGCCGGGGGGGCTCAGGTTCTCCAGCCATCGCTTCCAGTTGGGCCGCTTCCCGCATCAGGGAGGCCATGGCCGGGACCGGCTCGGAGACCTCGGGGGGAGGGGGGGGTGGTTGCGGGATGGTGGCCGGAGGTGGTGGAGGCTTCACTGCCGGTGGGGGGTGGGATGGGGTTTTGGTCAGATAAGGGGAGCGCTTGGGGATGGGTCTGTTGACAAAATCGGGCCGGACTTCATGTTGATTCACTGCGGTGTTGATCCCGGGGCTCTTTTTGTCCTCTCCACCCAAGGTGAAAATCAGTGTCAGGCCGAGAACCGTGATACCGGCAACCCCCCCCCACAGGGGCAAATTGCCTTTGAGTCTCCACTTTTTAGTGCTTTTTGGCGGCGAAATGCCTAGATCCCGGTAGACTTCCAATCGCTTTTCAGCAATGGCTTGTTGCCAGCTTTTTCCCTGAATTTTGTTTTCATACGCTTCCCGCCCGCCAAACAGATCGTGGAGGGCATAGACGATGGTATCGACCCCATGGCCGCCAGAATAATCGATGAGGGGTTTGCCGGTTTTGCCGGAAACCTCCAGGCGGGCCAGAAAGCCGACCACAGCCAGCTTTTGCTTGCGCACATCCCCGCTTTGCAAAGCCGCCAGATAACGCCCAGCCGGGATGGTTTCCATTCTGGTTGTGGGTTTGGCAGGCTGATTTCGAACTGTGGTCAATGCATTCATGATGGCGTCCAACTCCAGGGTCGTCCTTGTGAAACACTGCTCCGACCATCGGCATTTTTGTGCCGGTAGGGGGCGTGAGGCGAATCCATGATCTTGGGGCTCGGGCCAACGTGAGCCGGTTGATGGCGTGAACAGTTCAAACCATTCTCGCCGAAGATATCAAACCGATCTTGGTGATGACCATGATTTTTGCCATGATTGCCTTTCGAGGGCTGATTATGGTCGATATGGTTCAGGAGTGAGTGGACCCTGCAGGACTGGAAAAAGTGGCTTGGTTTCAGTGGCAAAAGCTACAACCCAATCGGTTGATTTCAGCCTCAAGCCACCGGCTGAATGATGGGTCGCTCTGTTCAGGCCACGGGATTCGGTGTTTTAAAAAAAGTGGCACTAAACGTGCATTGAATTTATCGTGCTTGGGTCTATTTTGTTGCGTTTCAGCCATTTTTGACGATTTTTGCGATGCACGCAGGTTTTTTTTGGAAAATAATGGGCAAAAAGGGATCCGTTTTGGTTTGAATCGGTGTAGAATGTCCACTTTTGTTCCGTAGATTTTTGTGTGCCAATATCTGTGTGGGTGTGAAATAATTCACCTCTTTGCTGGACAACAAAGGCCGGACTCAAGAAAATTTCTGACCAACCGATCAATAACTGGTTGGGGCGGCTGGGGAAGTGGGGCCGCCGCTGATTTTTGACTGGAAACTACTTTTCAAAAGCAGTTGTTTTGAACAGGGCAGAGAGTCGTGGGGGGAAGAGGCTCTCGAAGATTGGGTCTGTCTTGGCGAGAATTAACTGCTGTACCGGAAACGGAGAACATGGGTATCACGCCCCAGGAATTTAAACTGATCGCCTCATTTTTGCATGAGCACAGCGGCATCCTCATCGCTGAGGGTAAGGAGTATCTCCTTGAAAACCGTCTGACCGTGCTGATGGCGCAAAACGGCTGCAACACCTTTTTGGAGCTGCACGAAAAGCTACAGAAGGATTCGGGGCCGCTCTGCACCAAGGTGATTGATGCTCTGACGACCAACGAAACGTTGTGGTTTCGGGACGATTCATTCTTTAATGCCCTGAACGATTTTATCGTACCCCATCTATTGGAAAAGGCCAAACGCCAGTCCAAGGTACGCATCTGGTCTGCAGCTTGCTCCACCGGGCAGGAACCCTATTCAGTGGCGATGTTGTTGAACCATGTTGGCGGTGCAGGCGTTAATTTTTCACCGGAAAAATTTGAGATTCTGGCGACCGATATCTCTCCTTCGGCCATTGTCATGGCTACCCGGGGGCGATATAGCCAACTGGCGATCACCCGGGGTATGCGCAAGGATTTTTTGAATCACTATTTTACCAAGAAAAACATGGCCTATGAGATCAATCCGGCTATCCGCCAAATGGTGACTTTTAAACGGTTCAACCTGAAGGGGCCTTTTGATTCTTTGGGAAAATTTGATTTTGTTTTGTGTCGCAACGTGTTGATCTATTTTTCTGAGCAGCTCAAGTGTGAGATTTACGACAAGATTCACCGCGCCCTGAACCGGGATGGCTTTTTGGCCATCGGTGCGTCAGAATCCCCGAGAGGCTTGACCACCGCCTTCCGGCAGAAGCGGGTGGGCAAGGCGGTGCTGTATAAACCCGTGGGTTAAGAGCAGTAAGAGCAGGCGCGTTTGCTTGGGGGGTTGGCAGGGCAACAGTCCGGAGTCATCCACAAAACACAAAGTGGACGCCGGGTCTGGGAGAGAGTGATGAAGCTTTTATCCATAGACGATTCCAGGATCATCCGGCGCATCATCAGCGGCGTCGGTGCCATGCTGGGTTATGAGACCCTGGAGGCAGAGCATGGGGAAGCCGCCTTCATCCTGTTGCGGGAGCGTGCCGACGAGGTGGGCTTGATTCTCCTGGACTGGAACATGCCGGGACTCAATGGTCTGGAAGTATTGATTGAGCTGAAAAAATCACCGGCTTGGCAGCACATTCCTGTCATGATGGTGACGACTGAAGGCGAGAAGGAGTATATCGTCAAGGCGATTCAGGCGGGAGCGGCCCATTATATGACCAAACCCTTTTCCCAGGAGGAGATGGCCGCTAAAATCATGGAAGTTCTCGGTAAGGGTACTATTCAGGAATAGCTTGATGACCCAATCGAAATGGCCGCTGAATGGAGATCTCTATCGGCAAAAGGTGTTGGATGATCTGAAAAATTCCACCATTGAGGTGTTGGCCACCATGGCGATGGTGGAGGCCTCCTTGATCGACAGCCGGGAAAAAGCGGTTTTTTCTCTTTCCGGCCCAGTGGGTGGGCTCATTCATCTCACCGGTTCCGGGGAAGGGGTGTTTCAGGAGGGTATGTTTGGCATTGCCGGGGAGGTTGGCCTGATCAGCGACCTGGTGGCTCGGATCGTCGGCTTGGATGCAGGGGAGTTGACCAAAGAAGATCTGCTGGATGGTGTTGCTGAACTGGCCAACATGATCTGCGGAGGCATGAAGAGCAAGGGTGGCATCGGGCCAGGGCGACTTTCACCTCCCATGGCGGCTTTGGGTGACGGCATGTTGTTATTGTGGAAAACCAGCAAGCCTACACGCCTGATGCGCTTTCAAATGGCAGCGGGTGTGTTGGAAGTGCATGCCAGCGTGTGAGTTTTGATTGTTGGCGTTTTATTGTTTTTTTTGTTTACGCACGAATCATTTGAGTTCGGTTTTTGCTTGGAATAGTGTCGCCTGTGGTGCTGGATCAGGTGGAAATGATCCGGTTGGATCATGGCCGAAGGGTGTTCGGTTTTGAGTCCTGACTGCTTGAAATGGATCAGGTTGTGCTTGAAGCTTGGCCATTAAGCTTGTAGAATATCACTCTTTCAATGGGTTGCATCCAGTTCTGGGTATGGCTTTCACAAACCAGGGAGAGCTGTGGGATGCAGATCGAATTGCACCCTTGTGTCTGAAAAAACAGATGGGCTAAACTAATCCTGAACGGGCTGCTCTGGCCTGACCAAGTCCGTGAATGGGGCATGGGGATTAATCATTTACGAGGTGTAACATGCGTGTTCTGATTGTCGACGACTCTTCGGTGATGCGGAAGATCGTTCAGCGGAGTCTCCGTCAAGCTGGATTGATGGCGGACGAAGTGCGGGAGGCTGGAAATGGGATGGAGGGGGTTAACGCTCTCAAAGCTGGGCCGGTCGATCTGATCCTGTGTGACTGGAACATGCCGGTGATGGATGGCCTCACCTTCGTTAAAACCGTGCGAAGCGGCCCCCCGCAAGTTAAGGGGATTCCCATCGTCATGGTAACCACCGAAGGGGGCGAAGATCGTATGGCTGCCGCCAAAGAGGCTGGAGCCAGTGGCCACATCAAAAAGCCCTTCACCACCACCGTCATGCAGGAAACTTTGGGGAAATATTTCAAATAAGGCTGCGTTGTCGGGGTGATTAATCCCCCCTATGAATCAAAGCATTTGCCTGCTGGATATCCAAGCCTCTTCCACCCCCCCGGTGGAAGGGGCTTTTTTGTTTTTTCGCTCCTTGTCCAAAGCCCCGCTCCCACCCATTTTATTTTTGAATGAGACCTGTTAACAAAATCCTTACAATATGGTGACTTTTTTGTTAAACTTATCCGGGATTTTCGTTGAGATGCGCTCTATTGTATCTCATGTGTCACTATTTATAGCTGCATGAGCGGTCTATTGGGGAGTCTTTTTTCTCGTCGCTCTTTCTTGTTTGTTTCACCCTTTTGAAAGCTCGTTTTGGTGGGGGTACCCCCTGTTTTTTCTGGAATGATTCTCGTTTACTGACATTAGTCACTTTTTTGACTGATGCCTCTGGGGTAAAGAGCGTTCTGACCAGGAAAGTGTGTTAATGGGGGTGGCTGAACGGAAGGTATTAAACCAACTGGCCTGGATGTCTGGGATGAGGTCATAGATGAATGAAGGAAATGACAAACCGGCCTTGATGGTTTAGGAGTGGGGCTACAGAGGGGGCGACGATGGGAATCGTCAATGGTTTTAAAAATCTCAACATCAGTGCCAAAATTGGCGTCAGCTTTGGTTTGATCGGCATCCTGTTCATTGGGGTGGTGACTCTTTACCAGACCACTCTGAACCAAACCCGGGATAACTACCAAAAGCTGCTCACTCAGGCCGAGGCGGTGAAGAGTCACGCCATGGGAGTGGGGGAGTTGATGCTCCAGGCCCGCCGGGCAGAGAAGGATTTTTTGCTGCGCAAGAAGATCAAATATATTGATCGGGTTGCAGAGCTGGGAAATCAGGTTAACATGAAAGCGGCTGCCATCGGTGAAATCGGCCAGGTCATGGGTGGGGATATTGGCCACATGCTGGTGGGAGATGCCAGGAATATCCAGGCGGCGATGGATTCTTACGTGGCTTCCTTCAAGGCCATGGCCCACGCCTGGGAGGTGAAGGGGCTGGATCCCAAATCGGGGCTCCAGGGAGAGTTCCGAAGCGCGGCCCACAGCCTGGCTACGCGGCTGAACGATTTTGACACCGCCAAGCTCAAGATTATCGCTTTGCAGTTGCGTCGTGCAGAGAAGGATTTTCGGCTGAGGGGTAAGGATAAATATATCGAGAAGCATCGCTCGTTGATGTCTGATTTTGCCGGAACCCTCAAAGCGAGCAGCTTGAACGACAGCCTGAAAAGTCAGCTGACGGCAGCCATGGTCCCTTATGGAGAGGTTTTTGCCCGTACGGTGGCGGAAAAGAGGCGGGATGGTGCGGCATCCTCCGCCACGGCGAATAAATTGAGTGCCACCGCCAAGGTGGTGGAAAAGCTTTTGGATGCCAACTATGTGACAGGCGTCTGGCGGGACTATCTGGAGGTGCGCAAGCACGAAAAGGACTATCTGCTGAGGGGGGCTGACAAATATATCGGCAAACTGGACAAAACCATTGCCGCTATCGTTAAAAATACCCAAGCTTCCGTTTTGCCTGAAGGGGGCCGCAATGCGGTGCTGGATGACTTGGCCGTTTACCAGGGGGCCTTTCACAAGCTGGTGGCTGAGGACGGTAACATTGCCGGGATGACCGCTGCCATGCGGGAGGCGGTGCACCGCATTGAGCCAATGGTTGCGGATTTGGTGGAAGATGGTGAAAAAATGATGGGGGATACCGCCATCGCTACCGAACAGGAGGTGGCGCAAGGGTCACGACAGGC
Source organism: Magnetococcales bacterium (assembly GCA_015232395.1). Classification (NCBI taxonomy): domain Bacteria; kingdom Pseudomonadati; phylum Pseudomonadota; class Magnetococcia; order Magnetococcales; species Magnetococcales bacterium. The sequence goes on from JADFZT010000019.1 coordinate 21,907, forward strand.
CTTGATCGTCAGTGGTGTCATTCTTCTGCTGGGAGCCTTTTTTGCCGTGGTGATCGGTCGAGCTGTTTCCGGTCCTCTGGTGCGGCTGAAGGGTATGTCCGACCAGTTCAGCCAAGGAGATCTGACCGTTACCACTGATATCAGCCGTTCTGATGAGGTGGGGATGATGGCGCAAGGGTTGAGCCGTACGGTGGCCAAGCTGCGGGAGGTGATGTCCCAGGCCAAATCCGCCTCGTCCAACGTCGCTGCTGGCAGTCAGGAGCTTTCGGACGCTTCCCAGCAGCTTTCCCAGGGGGCGACCCAGCAAGCAGCCGCCATTGAGGAGACCTCTTCGGCCATGGAAGAGATGGTTTCCAATATTCAGCAAAATGCCGATAATGCCCAGACCACCGAGCAGATTTCCCAAAAGGCCTCCAAGGATGCCGTGGAGAGTGGTGATGCGGTCAACGAGGCCATGAGCGCCATGAAGATGATCGCTGAAAAGATTTCCATCATTGAGGAGATCGCCCGCCAGACCAATCTTTTGGCCTTGAATGCCGCGATTGAGGCGGCCCGGGCCGGGGAGCACGGGAAAGGGTTTGCAGTTGTGGCTGCAGAAGTGCGAAAATTAGCCGAACGGAGTCAGTCGGCAGCTGGTGAGATCGGCGGGCTTTCCGCTTCCAGTGTTTCGGTGGCGGAGCGAGCTGGGGGCATGTTGGAGCAGCTGGTGCCGGATATCCAGAAAACAGCCGAGCTGATTCAGGAAATCACCGCTGCGAGTATCGAGCAGAACCAGGGGGCCACCCAGATCAACAAGGCCCTGCAACAGCTGGATCAGGTCATTCAGCAAAATGCCGGACAAGCGGAGGAGATGGCCGCTACTTCCGAGGAGCTTTTCGCCCAGGCGGATACCCTGCAATCGGCGGTGGGTTTTTTCCATACGGGAGAGGAGGGGGGCGCTGTCAGGACCACACCCAGGTCCAGGCTCCCCAGGCAAAAAGCATTGGGCGCACCACCCCAGCGAGCCCGGCCCACCGGTGCTCTGCTGGAGATGAATGCCGGACCCGGAGGTGGTTCGGGGGATGACGAATTCGAAAATTTTTAAGGCGGCCCATGGATCAGGCTGACGAGGGAGGAAGTGAGATGAGTGTTCCCGGTATTACCGAAACAACCCAGTTTTTGACCTTTACCCTGGCGGACGAGGTCTTTGCAGTAGACATTTCCCAGGTCAAGGAGGTGCTGGAATGGACCCCCATGACCAAAGTCCCCCGCACCCCTGCCTTCATGTGTGGCGTGACCAACCTGCGGGGCAGCGTTGTCCCGGTGGTGGACATGCGGCTCAAGTTTGGCATGTCCAAGGGAGATCGGACGGTCAACACCTGCATTATCATCGTCGAAGTAAATGTCGAGGATGGCCAGACGGTTCTGGGAGCCATGGCTGACTCGGTTCGTGAAGTGATCGGTCTGGAACCCGACCAGATCGAACCTCCCCCAAAAATTGGAACCAAGCTGCGTACCGAGTTTATCAAGGGTATGGGCAAGCGGGATGGGCAGTTCATCATCATCCTGGATACCGACAAGGTGTTTTCCGCTGAAGAGTTGAGCCTGATGGGTGAAGCAGGGGATGGCAGGCCGGGCGAGAGTGCCGCTGCAGCCTAGTCACTCTTTCTGCTTGGTGAATGTGCAGGCTTGCTTTCCTGAAGACAGATCTCCTCCCCGGTCGGATCTGTCGATGGAGTATGCCCAATCGAAAGCCTGGCCTCTCGGCTGTTGGCGCCTTGGGGGGAGAGATGGGCGTACGGTTGACGCAGGTCTGTTTCCTGAAGTGATACCAAAACAAAACAACGACTTGATTGCAATGATCCGGCTCCAGTTCGACGCATATGCCCACGGGAGCGGGCATCATTTTTGATCAAGAAAGGTGGTTGCGCCATGGGATTCCTGAAAAACATCCAGTTGAGTACCAAATTTTTCATCATGCTTCTCATCCCTCTGCTGGGGTTGATCATTTTCGGTGTTCAGGGGGTGATGGATCGACAGGAGATGGCCAATCGCATGACCAGCATGGGGGAACTTTCCGGGCTGGGGGTGCGTATCAGCGCCTTGCTGCATGAGACCCAGAAAGAGCGGGGTATGACGGCGGGATTTTTGGGCAGCAAAGGCAAAAAATTTCGCTCCGAGCTTCCCAAGCAGCGGGGGGAGACCAACAAGCGGGGTGGGATTCTCAAAGAATATCTCGAAACCTTTGATGCCCGCTCCTTTGGTCAGGAACTCTCCTCCCCCTTGGCAGATGCCTTGAGCCGTTTGGAAGGGCTGGATGATATTCGCCGCAAGGTGGACGGTCTCAATATTGCCGGTAAAGAGGCGATTGGCTATTACACCAAAATGAACGCGACGTTTCTGGACACGGTGGGGAATCTTTCAAAACTGGCCGGTAACGTGGAAATGGCCGCCCTCTCCAACGGCTACGTCAATTTTTTGTTGGGTAAGGAGCGGGCCGGAATTGAGCGGGCGGTGTTGACCAATACCTTTGCCCGGGACAGCTTTGGGCCGGGGATGTTTCATAAATTCGGGGTATTGGTGACTGAGCAAAACACCTTTTTCCGGGTATTTCGTTCCCAGGCCAGCCCCTCTCAGATCGCCTTTTTCAATGAAAAACTCTCTGCCCCCCCCGTGGCAGAGGTCCAGCGGATGCGGGATATCGCTTTTTCCAAGGGTACGGCGAGCGAAAAGGGGGATCTGCTGAACACCCTGTTTCGTCACATCGGCTACGGTGGGATGATCCATGATTTTAAAAACCTGGTCCTGCGGATGGACCCCATGTATCTGGAACGGGCCAAGGACAACCATCAGCAGGCGATGGCCGTCCTGGATCGGTTTGAAAAAATTGCCACCTCCGAGGAAAAATCCCAGCTGGCTGTTGTGCGTTCCACCCTGGATAAATATCGCGCCGGCCTGGATGTTGTCATGGGGTCATCGGGGGGTGATCAAGGGGATGTGACGACTCGGGACAAGGCGGTCAAGGTGAATGACGGCCCCGCTCTGAAGGCGTTGGAAGCCCTCTCCATGGCCAATCTGTCCAGCAGTATGGGGGTGGAGCCTGCCTACTGGTTTAAAACGATCACCGCCAAGATCAATCTGCTGAAGGAGATCGAGGATCGGCTTTCCACGGATCTCGACGCCCGTTCTACCGAGCTTAAGTCTACTGCCAACCAGGCCTTCTGGGCGACTCTGATCTTTACTGTGGTAGTGGTTTTGATGGCTTCGCTGTTGGGAATTCTCTTTGCCCGGCAGATTTTGGCCCAGGTGGGGTGTGAGCCTGCTGAAGTGATGGCGATTGCCAACCGGGTGGCCCAGGGGGATCTGACCATGAGTTTTGAGGAAAGATGTGACCCACGGGGTATCTATGGCTCCATCAAAAACATGGTGGAAAATTTAAGCCGCACGGTACGCACCTTGAACATCGTGGCTGAAGAGGTGGTATCAGGCAGCAGCACGGTGAGTACCGGCTCCCAGAGGGTGTCCGAAGGAGCGACCGAACAGGCCGCCTCTGTGGAAGAGACCTCGGCGGCCATGGAGCAGATGACTTCCAATATCGCCCAAAACACCGAAAATGCCCAAACCACCGAAAGCATGGCCGAAGTGGCCTCCAAGGATGCCGCCAGCGGTGGCAGTGCCGTCAGCCAGGCGGTGGGGGCGATGCGGGAGATCGCTGAAAAAATTTCCATCATCGAGGAGATCGCCCGTCAGACCAACCTGCTCGCCCTGAATGCCGCCATTGAGGCCGCTCGGGCGGGTGAACACGGCAAGGGCTTTGCGGTGGTGGCTGCCGAAGTGCGCAAGCTGGCGGAGCGCAGCCAGACTGCGGCTGGTGAGATCACCGGGCTTTCCACCTCCAGTGTGGCGGTGGTGGAGGAAGCGGGGGGTATTCTGGCCAAGCTGGTCCCGGATATTCAAAAAACCGCCGGGCTGGTGCAGGAAATTTCCGCCTCCTCTCTGGAACAGCAATCGGGATCCCAACAAGTCAACCAGGCGATCCAACAACTGGACCAGGTGATTCAGCAAAATGCCTCCACTTCTGAGGAACTTTCGGCCACGGCGGACGAATTGGCAGGACAGGCGGAAAAATTGGTCACCTCACTGGCCTTTTTTAAACTCAGTGATAAACGGGGTGCGGCCATGCCGGCCCAAACCCGAAAAAACCGCGCCACTCCCCGGATTGCCTCTGGTGGAGCCAGGCCGAAAGCCCTGCCCCAACCCGCCTCAAGAGGAGGTCAGGGGGCGCAGATCGACATGGGTGATGACGCCTTTGAAAAATTTTAGCTGGGCTGGACTGCATTTGCCGGGTAACATGGGGCGATTGAGCTGAAAAAATTACCTACATGGGGGCAAATGCAGTTGGTTTGCAGGAGTGAAGGCTATGGATGATGTTTTAAACGAGGTACAGCAGCGCGCCAATCTTGCCATGAGCAACGAGATGGAGATGCTGACCTTCTATCTGCGAGACGAACAGCTCTACGGCATGAACGTCTTCAAGATTATTGAAATCCTGGAACACAAAGCCATCACCAAAATTCCAGGGTCTCACGACGCCATTCTGGGAACCATCGACTTTCGGGGTAGACCCATCTCCCTGATCGATCTTTCCTATGCTCTGGACCTGGGCTATACCGACTACGAAAACAACCTGGCCTATATCCTGGTTTGCGAATACAGCGACACCACCCAGGGTTTTTTGGTCAGCCGGCCCAATGTTCTCATCACCAAGGGGTGGAAGGATATCATCAAGCCGGATGGCATGTTCTATGATTCCACCTATCTGACGGCCATCACCTATCATCAGGATGAGACGGTTCAGATTCTGGATGTGGAAAAAATTCTGGTAGAGATCACCGGCATCACCATGCAAGTGGACGAAAGCCTGCTCCAAGAGGCCCAACGCCTCCACGCCGAGAGACACCACGTTCTCTGTGTTGACGACTCCAAGGCCGCCTGTGAGCTGTTACGTACGACCTTGGATCAGATGGACATTCAGCATACCATTTTGGAAGATGCCCAAAAGGCCTATGATACACTGGAAAAATCGGTCGAGGATGGGGGAAAGAGTCCTTACACCATGGTAATTTCCGATCTGGAAATGCCGGGGATGGACGGCTTCAGCTTAACTCGGAAGATCAAAGCCAACCCCAAGCTGGCAGGCATCCATGTAGCGATTCACTCATCCCTTTCCAATCGCTCCAATCAGGTCAAGGCTCAGCAGATGGGGGCGGACGATTTTATCCCGAAATTCATGCCCAACAGCATCGTCAAATCGGTGTTGGCGCAAATCACGAAATCGCAAGAGGCAGCCAACTGATAGCAGTGCTGGGAGCTCCCGGTTTTTTATGACGAAGAGCTGAACGGCTTCTCCGGTTGAACCCGAACGGTTGGTTTGACATCCTATAGGGGGTGGCAGTGATTGAATTTACTTTGGACAATGCAGATGGAAACGGTACTCTAACCCTCTCTGGGGACATTACCATTCAGGTTGCCACAGAGTTGAAAGAGAACCTGATGAAAGCCCTGGACGACGAGGTGAAACATCTGATCTTAAGCCTGGATCAGGTTAGCGCCTTGGATCTGACCGGGTTGCAGCTCATCTGTGCCGCGCAGAGGAGTGTGAAAAATGCAGGAAAGAGCTTTACATTGGCGGGTGCGGTTCCCGACGCCGTAAGGCAAGCGGTGGTGGAGTCCGGCTATGTCGGATGCGGGGGGGCCGAGGACAACAGCAAACTCTGGACGGGAGAATAGTAGGCATGGCCAAGAAAATCATGACGGTAGACGATTCCTCCAGCGTGCGGCAAATGGTGGGCCTTACGTTGAAGGGGGCTGGCTATGATGTGGTGGAGGCTGAGGATGGTGTGGATGCCCTCAATAAATTGAAGGCATCCCCCGTGGACATGGTGATTACCGACCTGAATATGCCCAATATGGATGGTCTCACCCTGATCAAAAATCTTCGGGCGCTGCCCCAATATAAGTTTATCCCCATCGTCATGCTCACCACGGAATCCCAGGCCGGGCGCAAGGCGGAAGGTAAATCTGCCGGTGCGACGGGTTGGATCGTCAAACCCTTCAAGCCACCCCAGTTGTTGGGTGTGATCAAGAAGGTACTGCGTTAGCCTCCTCTTCCCCAGGGGTCGATGGATCCGGGGATATGAAGAGGTTATCGGTGGAAGCTGCTTTTGAAATGAAGGCAATTGCCGGTCTGACGATGTGTTGGATGGTAAACCTCGTGGTACCTTCGGGCTCTCTCCCGGGTGACGTGTGTGCGGGGTGAGCCACTGGTAAACAGGAAAAGGGTTGCAGCCCTTTGGAGGAGTGGGGGAAATGGAAATCGATACCAGTGCGTTTACAGAGGAAGCGTACGAACTCCTGTCAGAACTGGAGGATTCTCTGCTGACGCTGGAGGAGGTCCCCGATGACCAGGATCTCATTGGCCGGGTTTTCCGGGCCATGCACACCATCAAGGGCTCCGGAGCCATGTTTGGCTTCGACGAAGTGGCGGAATTTACCCACGATGTGGAAACGGTCTTTGATCTGGCGCGCAACGGTACCATTCCCGTCACCAAGAAACTCATCGATCTGACTCTGGCTGCCAGAGATCAAATTCGCTCCATGCTGGATGCCGCTGCCGGTGGCCCTCCTGCAGATGTCGAAAATGCCAAGCAAATCACTGCAGGCCTGAGAACCTTGGTTCCCGGTGCTGAGCCTGCCGCCGATACCTCGGCAGAAGCGCCTGGTGCTGCACCTGATATTCCTGATCAGGATGGTCCCCTCCCTTACCGCATCCGGATCAAACCCCAGCCGGACATCATGGCCAACGGCACCAACCTCCTGTTGCTGCTGGATGAGCTTCGGGAGCTGGGAGACTGTCGGGTGGTGGCTTTTACAGATGCCCTGCCGGATCTTGCCGAGCTTGACCCGGAACACTGCCACACCAGCTGGGAGGTGTTTCTCACCACAGATGGCGGCGAAAACGCCATTCACGATGTCTTCATTTTTGTCGAGGATGAGTGCGAGATCAATATCCGCATCCTCGACCGTGGGGAAGAGGATGAGGATTCTCCCCCCAAGAAGATTGGTGAAATTCTCATGGAGAGGGGGGATATCTCCAAGGATCAGCTGGAGCGGGAGCTGCAGCCCCTGGGAGACCGGCTGGTGGCTTCAGGAGCAGCTCCTGCCGCCAAGGTCAAAGCCGCCCTCGCTGAGCAGGATGTGCTCCGAAAACAGAAAGAGGTGCGCCAAGCCACGACAGCCGCCGCCAGTGTTCGGATTCCCGCTGATCGCCTGGATGGTCTTGTAGACCTGGTGGGAGAGCTGGTGACCACTCAAGCCCGCCTCCACCAGACATCCAACTCTCTGGACAACCAAGATCTACAGCTCATCTCTGAGGAGATTGAGCGCCTGACCAACGAGCTGCGGGACTCCACCATGAGTATCCGCATGCTCCCCATTGGTGCTACTTTTAATAAATTCAAACGCTTGGTCCGGGATCTCTCCAAGGAACTCAGTAAGGAGATGGAACTGACCACTGAGGGGGCGGACACTGAGCTGGACAAGACCGTTATCGACCAGCTTAACGATCCTCTGGTACACATTATCCGTAACTCCATTGATCACGGTGTTGAGTCTCCTGATGAGCGGGAGGCCGCTGGTAAATCCCGTTCCGGAACGATCCACCTTTCCGCTGTTCACTCCGGCGCCAACGTGCTGATCAGCGTGAAAGACGACGGCAAGGGGTTGGATGCGGACAAGCTGCGCGCCAAGGCGATCGAAAAAGGGATCCTCTCCCTTGACGACAATATTTCCGATCATGAGGCCTACCAGCTGATTTTCGCCGCCGGTTTTTCCACCGCCGAAAAAATCACCAACGTTTCCGGTCGCGGTGTGGGAATGGACGTGGTGAACAAGTCTATCGACGCCTTGCGAGGATCTATTGATGTTTGGAGCGAGCTGGGTGTGGGGACTGAGATCACACTCAAGCTGCCTCTGACTCTGGCGATCATTGAAGGGTTGTTGGTGGAGATCAACGACCAGCGGTTTATTCTGCCCTTGGCATCCGTGGAGGAGTGTGTGGAGCTATCCCGGGAGGATATTGCCCAGACCCATGGCCGTCATGTGGTCAACGTTCGGGATGAAATCGTGCCTTATATCCGCATTCGGGATCGCTTTAACGTGGAGGGCGAGTCTCCAGAGATCGAGCAGATCGTGATCACCGAGGTACAGGAAAAACGGGTCGGTTTTGTGGTGGATGGGGTGATTGGTCAGCATCAGACAGTGATCAAGAGTCTGGGTAAACATTTTTCCCATTCCGATGAGCTTTCGGGGGCGACTATCCTGGGAGATGGCTCTGTCGCTTTGATCTTGGATCTGGGCAAAATGGTCCGTCTGGTGGAGGATGAAGAGATCGTAGCGGGCTGACCCTCTGTTTATTCAGCTTATTTCAAAAAAAGCCTCCGATTGAATGGTCGGGGGCTTTTTTGTGTCCTGATTTTCAATGGCCGAAAATGATCCTAAATCCGGCAGTTGGACGTACGCACATGCCCCCCAGCTTCTTGATCCACCAAGGCAATCGGGAGAAAGTCTTGTGACCAACATGGTGCCGGCGATTCCTCCCAATTCACTCTGCGAACCAATATCCTGCACCATCCACACACGCCCAACTGCCGGATTTAGGATGATCGGTTCGATACGGCCTGTCTCCTCGGAAAAGTGGATGATGAAAAACCCGATGGGACAGCCCGTCAGGCCGTTGTGTGAAATGGATATCTCTATTCCATCACTCCATATGCCATGCTATATTGATCAGGTTGAAGTGAACCAAACCAAGGAGCTTTTATGAAAAGCAGGACACTTGTCCCCGGGCCCGGGCTACCGGACCACTGGATGAGGTGGGACAGTTACCTCTGACTGGTTTTTCCGGTCTGCCCGGCTTGATGAGCTGGGCTTCTTTCCTGGAAGCCCGATCTTTTATTCCTGATCGAGGTTTCAGACCGTGTCGAATGCGTTTACTTCGCTTTCCAAGCTGGGCTTGCGCCCATTTTTCCAACAACAACTGACCCTTGACGAATTGAATGACAGCCGCCTGGTTCGGGTGACTGGTCGTCATGGTGATTGGCTGACCCTGGTGGGTAAAAACGGCCAGAGCCAGCTAAAACTACCAGGCAAATGGCGATTGCACGCCCCAGATGAGCAACCGCTCATTGGTGACTGGCTTGTCGTCAACCAGAATGATCAACCGGTTCGTCTGCTGGATCGGATTTCGCTGCTTTCCCGCAGAGCATCCGGGCATGGTCAACATGCCCAACATATGGCCGCGAATATCGATACGCTGTTCGTCGTTTCCTCCTGCAATCGGGACTTCAACCTTTCCCGCATTGAACGCTATCTGGCTCTGGCCCATGAAGGGAAAGTCCAGCCAGTTGTTATCCTGACCAAGGCAGACTTGGTGGATGACCCGGCATTTTATCGTCGGGAAACTGAAAACCTTCACGGGGGGGTTGTCGCTGTCACCATGGATGCCCGCAGCCAAGAGGTTCAGCATCATCTGGCTCCTTGGATCAATCCAGGGGAAACAGTCGCCTTTTTGGGCTCATCCGGTGTTGGAAAATCGACCCTGATCAATTCCCTTCTGGAAAAAGAAACCATCCCGACCCAAGCCGCGCGCTCCCAGGATAACAGAGGGCGACACACAACTACGGCCCGTTCCATGTTTCAGATGGCCGGCGGCGCTTGGTTGATTGATACCCCTGGAATGCGTGAGTTGCGTCTTGGAGAGAACAAGCAGGGTTTGCAGGAGGTGTTTGGGGAAATTGAGGAGCTGGCCAAAGGATGTCAATATCGTGATTGCGACCATGAAGAAACATCAGGATGTGCGGTGTTGGCTGAGGTCCAGGCCGGTACAGTGGATGCCAGGAGGCTCCAGAATTATCTCAAGCTACAACGTGAACAGGGTTATTTGAAAGAAACCGTGTGGCAACAACGAGATCGGCACCGTCGTTTTGCCCGGATGGTCAATCAGGCCAAAAAAACCAAATATGGCTGGCGTTAACCATTTGGGGTTGGGCAGAAAAAGCCTGAGAGAGTTTTGTTTGGGCTCCTTCCCCTGGAAAAAATGCGGCAAGATGAAACGGCTCCCTTGGGGGCCGTTTTTTTTCTTCATTCCAGTTCAGAAGAGCACGCACGTTTGGCCCTGACAGGCCATTTCCAGGAGGAACCAGCGTAGGATACGGTAAGGCCGCCCGAACCGCATCTATCCGGATGTTGATCTTGACTTTATTCCCACGGGTGCAGGGTAATTATTACCCTGCCGGGTGTGGGCAGCGCCCACGGTTTGTCTTTTGATCTTGTCTTACATATCCAGCGGGTTTGGGGCGCAGCCCCAAGGTCTTATCTTTTGCTCTTGTCTTACCATATCCAGCGGGTTTGGGGCGCAGCCCCAAGGTCTTATCTTTTGCTCTTGTCTTACCATATCCAGCGGGTTTGGGGCGCAGCCCCAAGGTCTTGATTTTGTTTTTCGCCTTTTCATCAAAGCGACCATGATGTGCCATATTGGTTTAGAATAACGATATAAAACAAAGTGCCATCAAAAACGGGGCAAAACACCGAAATCAGTCCAGACCAAAAAAAAGTCGAGACCTGAAGGAGATTCCCCTCCAAGTCCCGACTTTTTTTGATTTCCATCCGGGGAAGAGGATCCCCCGGGAAGGAGAGAGCCTAGAATAGTTCGATATCCAGGTCGTCGTCCTCACCGTTTTCAACATTCAGAGCGGCATCATGGACCCGCCGTTCGCTGGCCATGGTGTAGAGGCTTGCCAGATCATCGAACTCCGATGCCAGGGCGGTAATGTCGGTGTCGAGACTCTTGAAGAGTTTTTCTCCGGCTTCAAATTCCAACACCTCCTCCAGAACCCGATCAGATCGGTCACAAATACGCTTGATGACTTTTTGGAACGTCATCTCTGCGGCAAGCAGCATGATTTGGTTGAAGGTGGCGTGGGTATCGCCAAACGTTTCATTGAGTTGATCCAGCACGTCGCTGTTGCCGGTATCCATCTGCCGGGTGGTGAGCGGGATGCGCCGAAGCATGGAGTTGGTTCGCATCAGCTGGGGGGTCACCTGGCCTGCATAGTCGGTGCTGATCTCCTGAATTTGATCAGACATGGTGTTGATGGTCTGATTTTTTTCTTTGGTTTCAGTCTGGATACGCTGAGCCAGCATGGTGATGCTTTCCGCCAGGGTGCGAAGACGCTCATTGCCCTGGGTATCCATGGTGTCGGACAGCTTTTCCAATCGTTCCGTGGTCATTCTCAGCATATCCATGGCCCGACGGGTCTGAAACAGGCTGTTTTCGGCCTGGGAAAAGGTGCGCAATACCTCGGAGGAGAGCCCTTCGTCGAAGATGGGCAGGCGTAGCAGGGCAGTGAGGTGATAGGTGACGTTGTCGTTATCCTGATGGAAAGTCATGCTGGCGCTACGGGCTTGGGAGATGTCCGATTTTTGGGCATCGGTCTCGCCGCTGATCAGGTCGAGGTTTTCGGTCAGGGAGTCAACGGCTTTGACCAGGTCGGCGCTGATCTCTTTCAGTTGATTGATGGTGAGTTGGGTGGCGATGGCAAACCAGCGCTTCCGGTTTTTTTTGTCCGTTCCACCGGGTTCCAGTTTTTGAGCAGCCTGACTGAGAATTTCCACCACGTGGCCGATACGCTGGGCGGTGATGTCGTCATACTGCATGGAGCCCACCATTTCGAACACCAGGGTGTTCACAGTGTCGGTGTGGGCTTCCATTTGGCCGCACGCCTTGTCCATCCCCTTGACCGACTGTTCCATCTGTTTGAAGGTGGTGGTGATGGTTTTTTTCAGGGCCATCAAACCGTGCTGGGAGGTGTCCAGGTCGGTGGAGAGGCGACGGACCAGATGATTCATGACATTGCCTCCCTCCTGGCTGGAGGTGACGATCTCCCGGAGCAGCAGGCGTACCTGGCGCATGAGGTTGTCGATTATGGCCCCCAGGGATTGCCGCTCCACCTTTTGACCCCCCTTGGCTCGAATCTGATCCACCATGGCGGGGAGAAAGGCATCCTGCTCCAGGGGCAGAGCCCAGGCGGTGATCTCCTCCATACGGCTGATAAACTGACTGTTGCTTTCGGTCAGTTTGTCGATGGATTCGAAGACACCGTTGATGGCCTTTTGAATGTCCTGGAAATCTTTGCGTACGGGAGCCAGGCTCAGACCACCGTTGTCAGCAGCGATGCGTTCCCGGATGGAGGCGGCCCGGCTGGCGCTGGCGGCAAAGGCCGCTGAAAAATTGCCCATGTGATCGGCCACGTTCATGAACCCGGCCTTGCTCAGGTCAGGAACCTGCTCCAGGGCGGTGATCTGCTGTTGGAGGCGGTTGATGGATTCTTCTGTGGACGAGGTGATATCCGAACTCATGGATGATTCTCCCGAAATTGAGTAGGGCGCAATCTGTTTTGGATGCATGAACAGGGGTGGTTTTGCTCCAATGCCCCTGATCCGATTGTTTGTCTTGGTGCTTTTCTGGTTGTCTCTCCTCCTTTTCCAAGTAAACGCTGCTTGGGCTTGGAAAAGGTTGCCCAGGGGGTGTTTCTGTCGGGTTGGGAGGAAATCCCCAACGCCAGTTAGCGTGGCTGGGCTTTTTTCATCATCACCGAGCCATCGGAGGTGATGAATAAAATTTTGCGGCTTGAGTCTCCCCCTACGTTAGAGGCGGTGACAGCGATTTTTTCTTTGGTGAGCAGTTCCTTGGCCACGGCAATGTTGCGTTCGCCCACTTTCAGCATGCCGTCGGAGGTTTTGAGTACCGCCCCCCCACCAAACACCTTGGCCTGGAGATTTGCCCTCTGGCAACCCATTCCCAATAACGCCTCAATCAGATTGGCGATGGCGATGTTGCCATACTTGGGGGAGGGGAGTCCTTCACCGTTCCAGTAGGGGAGTTTGTAGTGGTTCATGCCTCCCCGTTTCAGTCTATTGTCCCAAAGGCAGACGGCGATGCAGGAACCAAGCACCGTGGTGATGGCACTGTCTTCATCCTTGGCGTAGATCGCACCAGGAAGTAGAAAATGTTGGGTGTGATTGGGGGGGAGGGCCATGGTTAGAAAGCTTCGGAGGAATCGTCGTCATCGAAGAAAAATTCTCCCCCATCCACGGAAAAGGCATCCGCCTCGACATCCACTTCCACTTCGGAGATGGTGACACTGAAGATGGAGCCTCCTCCCTCGTTGTCCTCGACCTTGATGCTTCCTTCCAGGGTTTCCAGAAGTGCCTTGATAATGGTGAGTCCCAGTCCGTGACCTTTGAAGGATTTGCTGACGCCGGATTGTCCCTGACTGAATCGGTCGAAGAGGCGACCTGTTCGGGTGACATCCACACCAACGCCGGTATCGGCTACCGCCAGGCTCAACTCGCCGTCGGCGACGGTGGCTTTGATCTCGACGCTGCCGTCCTGGGTGTTGTATTCGATGGCATTGGCGACCAGATTGCTGGCGATCAGGTGGAGTTTTTCCCGGTCGGTCTTAAACTTTAGACCTTCCTCGGCGACCACGGTGCAGGTGAGGTTTTTTTCCGGAAGCAGATGCTCGAAGGAGTCTCTGACATCGTTGAGTACGGCGGGAATATCCACCAGGGAAAACTGCATTTCCGCTTCACCGGATTCCAGTTCGGCGGTGATGAAAATATTGCGCAGCTGATAGTCGAGGCTGAAGGATTCCTTGTAGATCATGGCGGAGATGGGACTCACCATGTCAAGGGTGGCGGAACCGCTGCGAAGTTGGTCGGCCAATCCCAGGATGGAGGTCAGGGGATTGTTGATTTCATTTTTAACCAGGGAGACGAATGTGGATTTGATTTTTTCGCTTTCCTGAAGCCTGCGATTCATCTCCTCCAGTTTTTTGGTGATCATCTGGACGTCGTGGAGGGCTTTCTTCGTGGTATCAAAACGCTTTTTCAGCTCAGCGATCAGTTCATCATCACTCATTGCTTCCATGGAGCATCTCCCGTTTTTTCAGCGGTGCTGGAGCGATTTGCAGGGTTTTTGAAGTTTGCGTCCCGGTCAATCTCTTCCAGGGTTGTGAAAGGTTTGACAGGCTGACGCCAGCACCTTCATACTATGTGGTCCCGGGTGGTTATGGCTACCGTGTTTGGAACCTGATTATGGGAAAATTACAAAATTGCGGTCAAGTTTACTCCACACCGTGATCTCTTCGCAAATTTCCTTATCATCCCACGGGTAAACCTCTTTCCGGGTGAGCTGAATCCAGGCAAAATATCCTGGAACGCGTTATGAACTGCAACGACCAAATGGGCAAGGCGCCATGACCAAAAAAGTTCGTGTCCTGATTGTGGATGATTCAGCGGTAGTCCGTCAGTCACTGCAACAGATCTTATCATCCGATCCCCATATCGAAGTAGTCGGGCACGCCCCTGATCCCTTTGTTGCCGCAGAGCGGATTCGACGGATGGTCCCGGATGTGATTACTCTGGATGTGGAGATGCCCCGGATGGATGGCATCACCTTTCTACAAAAGATCATGAAGCAACATCCCATTCCGGTGGTGATGTGTTCCACATTGACCGAAGCGGGCTCTGAAACCGCCTTGAAGGCGATGGAGGCCGGGGCGGTGGAAATTATCACCAAACCGAAACTGGGCACGAAGGAATTTTTCGAGGAAGCCCGAATCCGTATCTGTGACGTGGTGAAGGCTGCGGCCATGGCCAATGTCAAGGCGGGGGCGAGTAGTCGACGGCGTATCCCGCCCAAAGGGGCAGGGGTCAAAGTGGCCCCCAAGCTCACGGCCGATGCGGTGTTGGCTGCGCCCAGGGCGGGCTCCCGAGCCATGGTCAAAACCACCGAAAAGGTCATCATGGTTGGGGCTTCCACAGGTGGTACCGAAGCGCTCAGGGTCTTTCTGGAGGCCCTGCCAGCTGACGCCCCCGGTATCGTCATCGTTCAGCACATGCCGGAAAAATTTACCACCGCCTTTGCCAATCGTTTGAATGGCCTGTGTCGGATCACTGTCAAGGAGGCCGCCGACAACGATACCGTGGTGCGGGGGCGGGCCTTGCTGGCGCCAGGCAATAAACATGTCCTCCTGAAACGCAGTGGGGCGCGTTATCACGTGGAAGTACGGGACGGCCCCCTGGTCAGCCGCCATCGTCCCAGCGTCGATGTCCTGTTTCGCTCCGCCGCCCGCTATGCCGGGGCCAATGCCGTGGGGGTGATCATGACCGGTATGGGAGATGACGGGGCTATTGGCATGAAGGAAATGAAGGATGCCGGCGCTTTCAATATTGCTCAGGATGAAAAGAGCTGCGTGGTCTTCGGCATGCCCAACGAGGCGATCAAAAAGGGAGGGGTGGATCTCATTAAACCCCTGAATGAAATTGCCGGAGAGGCCCTCAAGGCGAGTCATTGAGGGATCCGTCAGGGAGTAGGGTTTGATCGGGATGAAGGGCCATTTCAGGGAAGGAGAGGAAGCTGAATTTTCAGACCGGGATTTCGACCGGCTGAGCCGCTTCCTATACAAGCAGTGTGGCATTCAGCTGCCCCTCACCAAAAAATCCATGCTCTCCTCAAGGCTGCAAAAGCGGATTCGTCTGCTGGGGCTGCCCACTTTTACCGCCTATGTGGATCGGGTGGTGGACCCCAAGATGGGGGATGAGGAGCTGATCCAGTTTTTGGATGCCGTGACCGCTACCAAAAGCGATTTTTTCCAGGATCCAGGCCAGTTCGAATATCTCACCCGGGATGTGGTGCCGGGATTGATTCAAACCAAAGGGGTGGGGGTGCGCCGTCCCCTGGTGGTTTGGAGCGTGGGGTGTGCCACCGGAGAAGAGCCTTACACCCTGAGTATCGTGCTCAAGGAGTTTTCCGAGCAGGTGCCCGGGATCAACTTTAAAGGGCAGATTTTAGCCACCGATATCTCCGCCCGGGCTCTGGAAAAGGCTTCCACAGCTATCTACGAGATGGAGCGGGTGGCGGCTATTCCGCTGCCGATCAAGAAAAAATATCTCCTCAAAAGCAGAGACCCCCGCAAGCAGATGGTGCGTATCTCTCCCGATCTGCGGGCCATGGTGCGTTTTCGTCAGCTCAACCTGATGGATCCCCGTTTTGGCCTGCGGGAGCCCCTGGATGCGATTTTTTGCCGCAACGTCGTGATCTACTTCGATCAGCCTACCCAGGAGCGGGTGATCAACAAACTATGTCAACATTTGGCTCCTGGAGGTCATCTTTTTGTCGGCCAATCTGAAAAGCTCGATAAACTCCACACCCCCCTGGTCAAGGTCGCCCCCACCATCTATCGCCTGCCGGAATAACCGTCTTATCCCTCGCCAATCGTCGGTCAGCTTGTGTCGCTTTGTCGCTTTGTCGTTTTGTAGGGTGTGGTGAGCAACGCGAACCGCACCGCTCGAAAGTTGTCACACCTGTTTGAACCAGAGCCTCTATTCCTTGGGTTGGTTTTGAACTCGATGAGGTGATTGATGGGGGGAGTGATTTGGATGATGCGATGTGGTCTTGATCGATGCGGTTCGCGTTGCTCACCGCATCCTACAGGTTGCGTGGGTTGTGCAGGGGTTAAAAATTTGGGCGGAGCAGGGGGGGGAGAGCAGGTGTAAGGTGTAAAGTGTGAGGTGTGAGGCAGGTCAGAAGAGTTCGATATCCCCTTCGTCCAGGGAGTCTTGCCGTACCGGCCGGTTGATCGACTCATATTCGCTCTTGCGGTTTTCCAGGACATTTTGGATGGCAGCCAGGCGTTCTTCTTCTGTTGACAGAGAGGGGTCGTAAAAGCAGGAAAAAACCTCTTCTACCAAGCTGTGCATGATGTTCAGCTTGTTTTCCATGGCATGGGTTACCTGGGTGACCATATCCTCAAACTGCAGGGACATGACCGCCAGACCCACACTGTTGGTCAACTCTTCGGAGATGGATGAGATGTCCTGGAGGCTTTGGGACATGACTTTGTTCATATTGCCGATCTCTTCCATCATGGCATCAATCTGACCCTTGGAGTCCACCGCAAAGTTCATGTCCTTGGTGGCCATTTTTTGGATGAGATTTTTGATGGAGCCGAGTTTTTCCAGGGAGTGGTTGGCCACCCGGTCGATCCGTTCACCGAACTGTCCGGAATCCTTGGCGAGCTTTCGCACCTCCCCAGCCACCACCGCAAAGGCACGACCGGCGGTGCCAGCCCGGGCTGACACGATGTTGGCATTCAGCGCCAAGACGTTGGTCTGTTCCGAGATCGATTTGATCTCCTGGAGCATGGTGGTGATATCGTGCATGTGGCCGGAAAGCTCGTCCACCTTGTAGACCATGTCCATGGTCTGCTTGGAGACGTGGAGGACGTAATCCATGAAATAGTGGAGAATCCGGTTGGTCTCATCCAAAAATTCCTGGATGTTGATGCGTTCTTTATCCTCCCCCTCGGTGGGGGCGGGAGGTGGAACGGGTTCGGCCTCTTCCTCCTCCGTTTCGCCCTCGTCGGGCTTGTTGGAGACGCTCGACTCCATGGAGGAGATGAGGATACCGACCTTGGCGCTCTGGTTTTGGGTTTGATCCCGCAGTCCGTTGAAGCTTTCGGTAAGCTTGATGATGGCGTCCTGGACCAGACCCCGGACCTGCTGGAGTTCCATGTCCAGGTCTTCTTTCTCGAATCGGATCTCGTCCCTGACCTGTGCGATCAGGTTTTCCATGGATTTATCCATTGGATGTTCCGGCTCCGAGAAATGAGATGAAAAGGTAGACGATCTAAAATATCAAACCAGACAGAGGAGAACGTTCCCCGCCCACTGAATTTTTCAAACCAGCACAAATCCTAAGCGATCCTCAAGAATGACGCAAGATCATATGGATGTTTTGTACCGGAAGTTGTTCGAAATCAGGTAAATGCAAGTGGCAGGCCAGTATTTTCATAGAAGAGATGGCCAGTTGATCCGGTATCAGACCGGCTGTTTATCACTGCAATGGCCCTGTCTTTTGTCAATAGCGGCTGTCACAGGGGTTGAAACGCCTTTTGAGCGGGGTGAGGCGACCATTTTTTTTCAACTCTGCACACTCTCGAAAGATGCGATCCTGGCAGGTTTGGCAGCGTTCCCAGTCGAGATTGGCAACCATGGCGTGGATGGTCTCCTCTTTGGTGCGGAAAAACTGGTCGGGACTCAGGCGGCCCAGAAACCCTCGTTTTTCAAAGACGTTGCACACCCGGGTCTTGGCCCCGTAAAAATAGAGATTTCCTCCCAGCTTGCGGCGCCGTTCCGCTTCGTTTTCAAGCATTTCCGCCCCCGAAAGATCGACAAAATTGATGCCGTTGCCAAGAATGATCAGGTTGATCTGTTCGGGATTGACTTTGTCTACCTCCCGGAAAATCCGATCCAATAGATCGACGTTGGCAAAAAAGATGGAGCCATCCACTCGCAATATTTTTCCCTGGGGGCACTCCGGGAGTTCGGGGTCGGTGACAAAGTGGCGGTTAAGATCTTGGGGGTCGGGCACCCTGGCTACGACGTTGGGCCGGGTGGTCTGGCGCAGATAGCCCATCAGGGAGAGGAAAACCCCCACATAGATGGCAAAGACCAGATCCAGAATCAGGGTGGCCAGAAAGGTGACGATCATCACCGCTGCCTCCCAGCGGCTGGTTTTGATGATCCGTCGGATATGGAGAAAATCGATGAGATTGTAGGCGACCAAAAGCAAAATGCCACCGAGAGCGGCAATGGGAATGTGGGCCGTCCAGGGGGAGAGTGTGAGGAGTATCACCAGCAACAGAAGCGCTGCAAAAATGGCCGCCAGGGGAGTGACCGCCCCTGCACGAAAGTTCAAGCCGGTGCGGGTGAAGGAGCCTGAGGAGGCGTAACAGGAAAAAAAGGAACCGATAATGTTGGCCATGCCCTGACCGACAAACTCCTGATTGCCGTCAATGCGCTGTTGGGAGCGAAAGGCTACCGAACGGGCAATGGAGACCGCTTCCACCAAACCCAGCAAGGCGATGGCCAGGGCGCTGAAAGAGAGATTTTGAATGGTGGTCAGGGAGATATCCGGGGTGACATAGGGGGGGATGCCTGAGGGAATGGCCCCTATCAGGGTGAGTTGATTTTCTTCCGGTCCCATCCAAGCGGCCAGCACACTGCCGACGATCATCGCCAGCAGCATTCCCGGCCAGCGGGGGAGCAGCACCTTGAAAAGCACCGCTGTCCCCAGAGTTGCAAGCCCGACAACCACCGCCGCCGGGTTGATTTCATCGATATGAGAGGCAAAGCTGAGCAGGGTGTGGAGAAAGGTCAGCCCGTCGGGCAGGGGAACGCCCAGCAGATGTTTCATCTGGCTGGTGGCGATCAACACCGCAGCGCCTGCAGAAAATCCGACCACCACCGAATGTGAGATAAAATTAATTAATACCCCAAGGCGGGCGTTGGCCATGGCCAGTTGCAGGATGCCTACCATGAGGGTCAACGTCATGGCCATGGCCACATAGGGGGCGGTGCCTGGTTCGGCAAAGGGGACCAAGGCGTTGAACACCACGATGGAGATGGCAGTGGTCGGGCCGGAAATCAGATGCAGGGAGGAGCCGAAGAGGGCGGCGATGATGGGGGGAATGATGGCGGTATAGAGGCCATATTCCGGGGGCAGCCCGGCGATCATGGCAAAAGCCACCCCTTGGGGCAGCACCACCACCGCACCAGTCAAGCCCGCTCCCAGATCCCGGCGCAGGCTGTTGGCATCCACCAGTTTGAGCCAGTTGCGAAACGGGCAGAGCCGGATCCAAAGTATGGCGCAGTCGGAGGCGCTCAATCTCACGATAAACGGTGCTTTCGGGTTGGGATTGACTGGAAACGCAAAAATAACATATCAACCATAACCTATTTTAATGGGTTTTTAGAGGGATGAGCCGGTCTCTTCCCACTTTTAATGGTTTTTTTTGCGGGATGAGCCGGTCTTTTTCAACGAATTTTTTTCATCGTGGCCCGGCAGCGCCTTTGGTTTTGTGAGGGAAAGCTTTGAAACATGGGAAAAAATGTTTTGCTGGTGGGGTGGCGCCTGTCTGAAATTCAGGCAGGTTGGGTTGACGTGGATCCGGTTCAGGTTGGGAGGAGGAGTCCCTCCACCTTGGCCGCACAAATAAAATCGTTTTCCGACAGCCCCCCAATGGCATGGGTGGAAAAACGCACCCGGCACTCTTTATAGCTGATGGTGAGTTCCGGATGGTGATCTTCCTGATGGGCAATCCAGGCGACAGCATTGACAAAAGCCATGGTTCGGTGAAAATCAACGAAGGTAAAGGTTCGCTCAATCCAGGTCTCGGCACCATTCATCTGCCAAGGGGGGAGTTGATCGAGAAACAGCTTGGCTTCCTCTCCCTTGAGAGGGGGAATCCCTCCTTCACAGGGGCGGCAACGTTTGGATGTCAGTGTGGTCATATGAAAGCCTCCGATATCGTTGGTATGACACTCTGGCCGGTGGGGGGGGTAACTCTTCTGACAGGTTTGAAAAAGATTGGTTCGCTAGAGGGTAGGGGAATGCTGGAGTCGGTAGGGGGATTGGTCTGGGATATCGGCTGTTTTGAGATAAAAGTGTCGCATCAGGGTGGAAAAAGGAGGGTAGGACGATGGCTGGATGGGCTGTGCAGGTGACAGGGAATGGTACGGGGGATCCCATGACCTTTGGGGTGACGGTGCGGGAAGGGGGCGGTGAAACCCGCCATCAGGTCACCCTGAAGCGGGCCACCTATGATCGATTGGCCGGGGGCGTCCAGCCCCAGCGGTTTGTTGAGGCCGCATTTGGTTTTCTTCTCGAGCGGGAGCCCAAGGAAGCGATTTTGGGCCGCTTCGATGTGGATGTGATCTCCCGCTATTTTCCGGAATTTCCCCGGGCGATTGGTGACTATCTGTAGGATTGGTCGAGAGAGTGTCTGAAATGGATGCGGTTGCGCAAAGCTGTTTATTTCTTGGGTGGCTGGAACCCTCTTTGATCGAACCAGAATTGTGGGTCAAAAATAAAATTGTATTTATTCGAGATTTTGGTTAATCTAATGTTGGCCTGAGAGATCCTAAGGATCGGTGGGTTCCACCCGCTCGGGCCTCCATTTTTACAACCTCCCGAATTACAACCTTCCGAAATTCCCCCTCTCCATTCATGTTCTTCCTATATCTTGACGCATCAGGTTCTGGAGGAGACACGAGGGAACCTGGTTTGCTCTAGAGAAGCGCATTCAAGGACTGAAAAATAAATTTCAATTGCCGGATGGGTCAGAGCTGCATGCCCGGGACTTCTGTTGCTCATACAATAAGCAGGATAAAACAAACAATTTCGGGCAACTTTCCTGGCCTGATCGGCGTTTGGCGATGGAAGCCTATTGGCAAAGCCGGATCGCCTCTGCTTCAGACCCAAGACAGGCTCGGGCAAGAAGGCGCAAATACCAGACAAGAAAGCATTTTTTTCATTTGAGCAGAGCAGAACGCTCTGGATTGTTTGAAGAAATTCTCGATCATATTGGTAACCATAGAGGCATTTCCCTGTTTGGAGAAGTCGCCGACGTTGACCGAATTCCCGACCATACGGGTCACTCCTTCACTCAAGTGGTTACCCGGTTTGATGCCTTCCTAAAGCGTTTCAACGCCAACTCCCCCCCTGGTCAAATCGATAATGGCATTGTTTTGATGGATCGTGAAACATCCAAGGAGAGGCAACTACACGAAATGCTTGTTGCATATCGTGAGCAAGGTCATCCTTGGGGGCAGCTGAAACACGTATTGGAGATGCCATTTTTTGTGGACAGCCATACGGTCTTGTCGGTGCAGCTGGCGGATATTGTCGCTTATGCGATTCGTCGCTATGTAGAGCATAATCCGCAACCGGGTAGCCCGGAAGAGAACAATTTCAGGAGAATTTATCACCTGTTTGATCGTGATGGTCACAAGTTGCATGGCTTGAGGCACTATTGTGAACCAAACAGCTGTATTTGCCTCATTTGTCGTGATAGAGGCCATTCAGATCTGCCCTCCAGAGAGACTTCTTGAAAATTCCTCAAGCTGGGCGTGGGGATGCCTTCCAAATGGCTCCATGCTTTGGCTGTCTAATCATGGAGCCATCCAACTGTTTATTCCTCCACGGGTTTTTTGGCCCGGCCAGCTTTTTTGCGCTCGTGTTCCTTGCGGAGTTTTTTCCGCAGGCGAATCACTTTTGGGGTGATCTCCACCAGCTCGTCGTCATCGATAAACTCCATCGCCTGCTCCAGTGAATAGCGTATGGGCGGGGTGAGCATGATGTTTTCATCGGTGCCTGCGGCGCGAATGTTGGTGAGTTGTTTGGCTTTCAGGGGGTTCACCACCAGGTCGTTGCCTCTGGAGTGGATGCCGATGATCATCCCCTCGTAAACATCCTCGCCCGGGCCAATGAAGAGCTTGCCCCGCTCCTGAAGATTGAAGAGGGAGAAGCCTACCGAACGGCCCAGATCCATGGCTACCAATACACCGTTTTTGCGCTGTCCAACGTCGCTGGACACGACTGGGCCGTAGTGGTCGAACAGGTGATGCATGATTCCGGCCCCGGAGGTCAGGGTGCGAAACTCGGTGAGAAAGCCGATAAGGCTGCGGGCGGGAATGATATAGTCCAGACGCACCCGGCCCTGACCGTCGGGGGTCATGTTGGTGAGTTCTCCGCGCCGCAGTCCCAACGCTTCCATCACGGCTCCCTGGTTGGCATCGGGGACATCCACCACCAGCTGCTCGTAGGGCTCTTTTTTAACCCCGTCCTCTTCCTTGATGATCACCTCCGGGCGGGAGACTGCCAGCTCATACCCTTCCCGACGCATGTTTTCGATGAGAATCCCCAGATGCAGCTCTCCCCGGCCCGAGACCCGAAACTTGTCGGCCTCTTCGGTCTCTTCCACCCGCAAGGAGACGTTGTGCTCCAGCTCCTGCATCAGTCGGGAGCGAAGCTGGCGGCTGGTGAGATATTTGCCGTCTTTGCCGGAGAGGGGGGAGTCGTTGACCTGGAAGGTCATGCTCACCGTGGGCTCATCCACCGACAGGGGAGGGAGGGCTTCCACATGGTCCGGATGGCAGAGGGTGTCAGAGATGCCCAGACCCGTCAGTCCTGTGATGGCGATGATGTCCCCGGCACTGGCAGAGGACTGCTCGACCCGATTCAAGCCCATAAATCCCAAAATCTGCAAAATCCGTCCCGGTCTTTGCAGCTTGTTGGCATCGATGATGGTGATGGGGGTGTTGGTGGTGATCTGGCCCCGCTCCACCCGGCCAATGCCGATGAGGCCCACATAGCTGTTGTGGTCGAGGGCGGAGATGCGCATCTGGAATGGGCCGTCCGGGTCCACCTTGGGGGGGTGCACCTTATCCAGAATGATTTCAAACAGCGGGGTCATGTCCTGGCCGGGTTGGTCGGCTTCCAGGCTGGCATACCCTTGCAGGGCGGAGGCGTAGATCACCGGAAAGTCGAGCTGCTCGTCGGTGGCGCCCAAGCGGTCAAAAAGTTCGAAGGTTTGATCCAGCACCCAGTTGGGGCGGGAGCCTTCGCGGTCGATTTTGTTGATCACGACGATGGGGGTAAATCCCATGTCGAATGCTTTTTGGGTGACAAAGCGGGTCTGGGGCATGGGGCCTTCCACCGCATCCACCAGCAGTAGCACCGAATCCACCATGGAGAGCACCCGCTCCACCTCGCCGCCAAAATCGGCATGGCCGGGGGTGTCGACAATATTGATGTGCTTATCCTGCCAGCGGATGGCGGTATTTTTCGCCAGGATGGTGATGCCCCGTTCCCGCTCCAGGGTGTTGGAATCCATCACCCGCTCTTGGGGAGCGTTGCGGCTTTCCAGGGTGCCGGATTGTTGCAGGAGTTTATCCACCAGAGTGGTCTTGCCATGGTCGACGTGGGCGATAATGGCGATGTTGCGAAGATTTTCAATCACGGATCAAGCTGCCTCGAACGTTAATTTTGCAGGGAAAAAAGGGGGTGCGCTTCGAAGGGGAAGTTTTCACTTCAACAGGAACGAAACGATTGGCCTTGAAAGGGGATAAGCTGTCGAAAACGCTATGGTCTGATAACAGGGCGGATAGCGGGCCGCCGGTGTTTATGCGCTGATCTTTGGGAGTGGGTCAAGTGATTACCTTGAAAAAAGGACTAATAATCCCCATCTCCTGATCCCCGACGGGACACTTTTCGCTGACTTTGACGGCGTTTGGCCTCCAGGCGGCGCTCCTTGGAGGCCCGGCTGGGGCGGGTGGCGCGACGGGTTTTGGGGCGAATCAACGCTTGTTGGATCAAGGTGACCAGTCGTTCCCGGGCGTCGGCACGGTTTCGTTCCCGGGAGCGAAAGCGTCGGGCCTCAATGAGGATTTCCCCTTGCCGGGTCATGCGGCTGCCAGCCAGCTGTACCAGGCGGTTGAAAACCTCCGGTGTCAGGGCAGGGGCATTTTTGGCATCAAAGCGCAGCTGAACCGAGGTTGCCACCTTGTTGACATTTTGCCCCCCGGGGCCTCCGGCCAGGACAAAGCTTTCTTGAATTTCTCCTGGTGTAATCACGATCTCCGGCGTGACCTGGAGCGGGGTATGGCCTATAGTGTCCATGGAACCATTTCACACCCATTGCGCGCCTCTGGACAAGGGTTTGTTTTTTCGATGCATTCCAGATGGGGTGGGAGGGGGCGGAAGAGCCCATGTTTCTTTTCCCCTTGGAGGGGGCGGGGAGGGGCTTTTTCGACAGGGGGCAAGGATTAGGGGGATTGGGAAGATGGCCAAGGAGAAAGCCAAAGCCAAGTGGGAACAGGTCGGGGTCTGTTCCATCACATCGGGCCGACTCTGGATCGGTGACCCCAGCTTTTGTGCGTTTGGGACCAAGGGGGGGAAAACCAAAAAAACAGTCATGACCGAACCGGATAAATCGAGCAAAGCCTCCAAAAAAGGCAGCTGGGTCTGCTTGGCCACCCCCATGCCGGACGGCAACTATCCGGTGGAGGTGCGCCGAACCGATGGCGGCAAAATCCGCTCAGTTCGGGTTCGGTTGATGTAGAATGTCAGGCGGGTAGACTGGCGTTTGTCTCGTGGTATCGATGGATATCGATGGCTCAATTTCGGATAAAGTGAAACGTGATCAGCGAAAAAACCATCCGTGAGGCTGTGGATCGGTTGGTCGCCGTGGCCAAGCCTATCAAGGTCATTCTGTTCGGCTCTTATGCGACCGGAAAGGCCACAGACGATTCCGACTTGGACTTCATGGTGATCCAGCCGACTGAAAGTGGGGTTGAGGGGGATCGCGTGATTCTTCGGGATGCCGTTGGCGATGTGGGTGCCGGGGTTGATGTGTTGGTTTTTTCCGAAGAGGAAACCTGCCGACGGGGTCAGGTGCCAGGAACGCTTATCTATTGGGCTCTCAAGGAAGGACGGGTGATGTATGAAGCCTCCTCACACGGATGAGGCCTTGCGCTCCCTTCGTTTGGCGGATGGCCGGAATTTGAGACTTTATTATTAGCTCATCTCAGGCCTGAGCCACTACATGCAGACCTCTCGATACTGCCGGGATTTTTCGATAAAGCACTCCTTCCCACAGGGCATCACCTCATAGACCATGGACCAGTGACCCCGGGGCATGCGCTGGCAGTGGCGGGTGTTGCAGTGTTTGTTGATGAGCCTCTCCACCTGCCCCCGGGAGCCGGCCACCTGCTCCCAGGCTTGACCCCTCACCCCGATGGTGGTGCCAAACCAGCGGCATTCGTTGCTCTGGGGAAATCCCGACAGGGCTTGAGCCGGGGGGGAGAGCCAGAGCATCCCGCCAAAGAGCAGCCCAGCCAACATCACCACTCCGATCCATTTCATGCGCCATGATCCCCACCAACCGGTACTCAGAGTGTGTGGTGAGGGGGCGATGTTTTTGCTGTCATGGTGTTTCATTCTATCCCCCCAATCCGGCCTGTTGCAGAGGGTGGACCCAGGGAGTGTGGTACCAGCTCATGATCGAATGGACCGACCAGGCCAGGGTGATCATGGCCAGGGTGGGTTTGACCATCTGGTTGGGTAGTTTTGGCGTGACCCACTGCCAGGCCAGCATGGCCAGCCCCACCGTGACAAACCAAAAATCAGCGCTCATATAGGGAAAATAGCGGTTGGCAAAGAGGGCCTGGAGCACCAAAGTGATGTGGAACAAAAGGAGAAAATAGATCGTTCGGTTCTGTTTTTTATGCAACAAAATCAACAATCCAGCCATGGCGGCAAACTGCCAGAGGCTGTGAAACTGCGCCATGTGGCCCATAAAATATTTAATGTTGGCCCAGATCAGCAGCAACCCTTTGGCGGTATCGGGATTGTTCAGCAGCTGCACCATCCACACCCCTTGGCCGTGGGTGGTGACCGCCTTGCTGAAATAGGGGATGTCGATGAGATCAATATATCCCAGCCACAGCAGCAAGGGGAGCAGGTGGACCCCGGCGCTCAAAAATACCCACCGAAACCGGCCATGGAAAAAGCCAAACCCCAATGCTGCTACATAAGCGGCATAGTTGGGTTTGGCGAGCATTAAAATCCCTACCAACACCGAATATCCCAAGACCGTTTTGGTGGCAGGCCGCCCCAGCTGCTCCAGATCGGTGATGCGCATCAGGAACCAGGCGATGTAGATCGGGGTGATAAACTCCAGATCCATCACCGGAAAGAGGGAAAAGCTGTAGAGGGAAAAGGGGTGGAAAAAGAGAATCCAGACCCCTGCCAGCGCCGTGGTGCGTTCCACATAACGGCTGAATAGCTGAAAAGCCGCCACCATTCCCATGCCAAAGAGCAGCAGCTTCAGGGTGAGATAGCCGAGCAGGGTGGTGACCACCTGCAACCCTTCGCCCATGGTGAGCACATGGGCATAGGCGTAGCTTTTTTCGCCTTTGAGGTTGATGGTGGGAAAGGGGCTGAAGGCATAAAAGGGGCTGGCCAGGGTGTGGTAGGTTTCGGCGATGAGGTTGACGACCAGCAAGGTGGCGGGTCGCTCCACCCGGGCCGGGCTCTGGCGAAAATATTCCGGAAAGCGGGCCGCAGCCTGAAAATTATTGGGGGCGTCGGAGTTGTCGTACTGCCACATGAAGGGAATTCTGGGCAGGGGACGCATGGAGGGGGGCTCCCCGGGGGTGGGGTTGAGCCATGCCAGATTGGTGGAGATGACCGCCACCAGAAGCAGAAGCAGGGGGAGGACGATGCGATGCAGTGAAAAGGGCTTCATGGGGTCTGAAATTTCCTTCGGCTGCCAGGGATAACGATTCCGGGTGACGCCGGGCGTTTCCCTCGGTGGAGCAACCATGTAAAAATGACCAATTCAGATAAGAATACCAGTTCATTCCAGAGGGCGACCAGAGATGATGGTTGGAAATAGCAAAGATGGGTGGTTGGTCGTGGTGGGAGTGGGGCTGGGGTATTGTTTCATTGTGGGGAGTTTTGAATGATGGCCCATGACTATCCTGTCACCATCCTGCGCAAGCCGGAGCGTATTCATCTACATCAGCAACAGCTGGGTATTTTGGTGGATGGAGCGGATATCGCTACTGCTTTTGAGCGCTATCGTGAGGAGGAAACCCGGATTCTGGCGCGCTACCAGGAGCTGGAGATCACTCCACCACCTCCCCCGGGCAAGGGCAGAGGGGGCGGTGGGCGGGAACCCTTGCGCCCCTTTATGATCAAATCCGCAGTGGTGCTGGTGGTGGTGCTGGTTCCCACCATTCTCCTGGGTGCCGCCATTCGGGAGGCCCCCCGGGTGATGGCTTATAATCTACCCACCGCTTTGCAGCGGGTGATCGACACCGGGCGTGGGGCTTTCGAAACCGTCCTCGACCGTCTGGAAAAAATGTCTCCGAAGAGTCGGGAGGCGCTGCGCAAGGATATGCGGCGTCTGGCGCAAAATCTGGAGCCGGTGGTGGGGGAGTTGCGGCCTCTTTTGACCGGCCCACCCCCTGAAAACCAAGAGACAACCCCTCGGAAACCGGAGTGATTGGTTCGGGGATTTCCGAATAAAATCAACCTCTCTGGATCCGGAAAATGTCGGAATTTTCAACCCATCTTCAAGGAATCGTCATGAAAAAACGTTTTTTTCTGTTGGCCGGGATGGTGCTTTTGGCAGGCTGCACCCAGGAAACCCAAAACAAGCTCGGGCGCGCTGTGCAAAACTGGACCGGTACCAACGGGGTGCTGGAGGTGTATGCCGGAGATAAGGTGGTACGGCGTTTTATCAAGGTAGACAAGCTCTCCACCGCCTATGGCACCGATGAGGCCCGCTCCCGGCCCTACCGTTATGGTTACGGCTATCTGGACAGCAATCTTAACTTTGAGCTGGACAAGGAAGAGAAGAAAAAGATCTATTTTGAGGTGAGCGACTATTCCACCAACTATGTCTTTTTCGAAAATCCCTTCTAGCAGTCGTCCATCAGGCCCTTGGCTGGGGAAGGGCCGTTTGGTTGGGGAGGTTTGTTTGAATATCTGGCTGGGATGGTTGGCCTGATTGGGAGGCCTGCAGTTGGGCCGGGGTTGAAGCTGGAGGGGGAGGTGAGCGTGATGGATCGACTGAAAAAAGGGATGGTTGGGCTTGGGAGCGCTATCGGTTCCGGGGTGGGTCGGATTCCGGCACTGCTGGGGCGTCTGGCAGGATTGGTCGTGGCACTCTTCAAGATCGGCGTGGTGGTCTCAGGGGTGGGGATTGCCGGGGTGCTTTTTTTGGCTGTCCTGCCCAACCTGATGGATGAGCTGCCCTTTTGGCAGGGGCTTGACAGCACCGGCTCCCTCTATTTTTTGATGGGCCGTGACGCTGCCGGATATTTGCAGAATGCCGGGCCGGTGGGGACTTTCCTGGCCTTGGGGCTCTCGTTGCTCATGCCCTTTTTGATCTGGTGGACGGTCTCGGCGGATCGTTCGGCGGGTGCCCTGGCGCACCAGGCCCGCACCGCCCGAGAGGGGCTGCTCAGTGATCGGTTGACCCAGGCGGTGGCGCTTTTGGGTAGCGATCAGAGTGCGGTGCGTTTGGGGGGAGTGCATATCCTGGAGCGCATCGCCCGGGAGGAGGCTGAGACCCATCACTTTTTGATCCTGGAAATTCTATCCGGCTTTATCCGTGGCACGGCCCCCTGGCCTCCCAAGGAGTCGGATCGGGCGGCGTTGGAAGGGGAGGAGGGGGAGAGCGCCGAGTGGGTGCAGCCCCGCAGACCTTCCGCTGACATTCAGACCGCTTTGACCCTGCTGGTGGAGCGCGACCGGAGCTGGGAAAAGGGCCGGACGGTGCGTTTGGATCTCAGCCGCAGTGATCTTCGGGGAGCGGATCTGGCCGGGGCGAACCTGGAAGATGTGAATTTGGAAGATGCCCATCTGGAGGGGGCGCGCCTGGAGAGCGCCAACCTGCGGGGAGCGGATCTGGAGCGGGCGCATCTGGATGATGCCGATCTGGAAAATGCCGATCTGCGAGAGGTGGAGCTGAAGGAGTCCTATCTGATCGGCACGGTGCTCCGGGGAGCGAGACTTTCGGATACCGACTTTGAAAAAGCCCACCTGGATGGGGCGGACCTGGGAGAGGCGGATTTGACCCGCACCCGGATGTGGGGGGCCAAACTACGCGGGGCTGACCTGATGGAAGCCACCATGGAGGGGGCCAGCCTGCTGGGAGCGGATCTGGAGGATGCCAATTTGTGGAAGGCCAACCTGAAAAATGCCGACCTGCGCAAGGCCAACCTGAGGGGCGCTCGTCTTTGGGGGGCGCAACTGAAGGGGGTCAATCTCTGGACCGCCCGTCTCGAAGAAGCCAATCTGGGCGAAGCTCTGGATCTCACCTCCAAGCAGATGGAAGAGGCGATCACCAACGAAAAGACGGCGCTACCGGATTATCTGTAATCAAGGGGGTGGTGTGAAACGGACAGCCGTTTTAGAACCCTCTGATGAAGGAGGGTATACGGTCACAGTCCCTGCTCTGCCCGGCTGCATCAGTGAGGGAGAAAGTCGGGAAGAAGCGGTTCGCAATATCCGTGAGGCGATAGAGTTGTATCCGGAGCCGGTGGAATGGGGGCGGGCTGCCGGGTAAGCGTCTTTCTTTCCCATTCCAGTCTGTATTTTCTGTCCATTCAGCGCTTTCGGGAGATATCCACCGATTCGAAGAGGCGTCGGCTCATTTCTCGGCGGTTGGGTTCGTCCCTGAAGTTGACCATCACAAACCAAAGGGTGTTTTTATCCAAGATTCCCAATATCTGCAGGTGATATTTTTTCTGTCTCACCTGGTATAGGGTGCCGCCTTCGAAGGCTGGATAATTCCGAAAGGTGATCTCTTTCATATCGATCAATTCAAAGTCGATGCGCCACTCCCCTCGATGGTTTTGGATCAACTCCTCACCGAGATTTTCCATCAGGCGTATGAAGGGGGTGTTGTCATCGACGGCTCTGTTGGATCTCATCCGGATGTGGCCCAGGGTGATTTTGAACCGGGGTATGAGACACTGATAGAGCCGCAATCGCTTGTCTTTGAATGTCCTTTCGATGGGGGTGTAGATTGTGTTCCGGTCGGGTGTGCAGGGCGCTTCCAGCGTCAGGTGCGGAGTGACCTCGGGGTAGGTGACGATATGCCAGACGGTCTCTTCCTTGAGCAGATGTCTGGTCAAATGATCACGGAAAACAAGGTAGAGAGCGCCCGTGAGGCTCAATACCAGTATGACACGCCACAACAGCGGGGTTTTCCATTTGCCGGGAGCCCATGAGCGTTTTCCGGTGGGTCTTTGAATATCGGTGACGCCCTCATGACCTCGAACAGAACCTCCGGGGGAAAGCCCTTTGCCGGTGGTCTGAATCAACCGCTCCTTTTCCTGCCGTTCCTTGTTCATCCGGGCGATGATATAGGCGACTTTGCACTTGGGGCATTCGTAGGCGGGGGCGTTATCCCGGGGTCGGCGTTGATAGTGGCATTGGGGGCAGACGATGGACATGGCTGACTCTGAAAGAGAGGTTACACATAATATATCTCTTTCGTTTTTATCGGATCAGAACGTGAAGAGTCAAATCAGTCGAAGGCGGGTTATGGTATAATCGTAATTATTGTGCGCCCCGCTTCGACGGGTTGATTATTTTTTTCGGGAAATATCCACCGACTCGAAGAGACGCTGGCTCATCTCCCGGCGGTTGGGATCGTCCATGATGCCCACCAGCACCATCCACAGCTCCTGTTTATCCTGAATCGCCATCGCTTCCAATCGATGGCTGCGACCCCACACCTTAAAATCAACGTTACCCTCGAAGGCCGGATAGTTTTGGAAGGTGATCTCTTCCAGATTGATCTTGCGATCGGTCACTCCACCCATGTGTTGCTGGATATAGAGCTTGATGACATTCTCCACCCAGCGGTTCAGATCGATGGTCCAGTCAGGTTTCATCTTCATGTAGGCCAGCCCGGTTTTAAAATCCAGCACTTCGCAATGCTGGATGGGGGGGAATTTTTCCAGGGCTTCCATAAACTGGGAATTGTCGTGATTTTTTTCCGGTTCAGGGGAGCAGGGCAGCTCCACCGTGAGGCGACGGTTTAGCTCGGAGCTGTTGAAGGTTTGCCACTCGGCGAGACTGTTTTTGAGATAGGTCCCGGTAATCTGATCCCAAAAGCCGGTAGCCAGAGCCCCACCCATGAGGCCCCAGATGAGCATTTTGGTGACCCACGGGGAGCTGTCCCGGCTGCCGGGGCCGCGAATTTTGGAGCCGGCAGGCGGTCCTTTGCTGGCGGTTTTGCGCCAGGCCTCCTTCTCCCGCTTATCCTTGCTCGCCTGGGCTTTTTTATAGATCACCCCACACTGGGGGCATTCGTAGGCGGGGCCGGTGTCGGCGGGTTGCCTTTGGTATTGGCACTGGGGGCAGATGGTGGCCATGGCAAGCTCCGTAAAGGGAGTGGGGCTCTCATTGGATGATCTGATTTTTATCGGTCGGGAAAGGGTTGTGTCAAACGGGTTTGGGGGTCATCCGGGGGAATGGCGCAGGGTTGGGTGGATTTTGGGCAAGCAAGACCGTTGATTTTACTTCCCATGAAACCCTATGCTGATAAGCGGAATCAAACGGGAAATGGGGCCTGGGTGCAGCGGGCCTGAAACTTGTGAATAAAGAGGCGTAATGGCTGACTATTCGGGATATGTGACGGCGGTCTATGGGATCGCGCTGGCGGTTTATGGCGGCTTGACGCTGCTGTGGCAGATGCGCCTGCGTCAGGCGGAAAAACAGTTGCAGGAGGAGATGGATTCCCATGAACCCTCCCAATAAAAACAAGCGGATCTTTATGGTCTTGACCCTCCTGGCGGTGGGAGGCGCGCTGATCACCCTGGTCTTCACCTCTTTCACCGGCTCCCTGGTCTATTTTCACACTCCCACGGAGATTCAGGCCAAATCCGGTGAATTCATCGGGCAAAAGATTCGCATCGGCGGCATGGTGCAGGAGGGCACTCTGGAAAAGGCGCCTGATTCCCTGAAGATTCGCTTTCAGGTGACCGATGGCCATCTGCTCATTCCGGTCAAGTATGAAGGCATGGTGCCGGATCTGTTCCGGGAAGGGCAGGGGGTTGTGGTGGAGGGGGTTTGGCAGCCGGGACAGGATTTTGTCGCCTCGACCATTTTGGCCAAGCACTCCGAAGATTATATCCCGGTGGAGATGAGCGAGGAGGGGATTTCCAAAGCCAAGGAGTCGATCCTCAAGTCTCTACAGTAGGGTTTTTCCCTGACAGCGTGTTGGGAGGATGAATCACCCAACTGCCAGATCATAAAAAAAGCCAGCTCTCTTGACGGGGCTGGCTTTTTTTATAGGTGTGGGAGACGCTTTCCCTCCACCCAATATTCTTGAGAGCGCGGTCCTGTCTGGTTGGATGGTGCTATTGGTTTGAAGGCGAGGATTCATCCTGGGAGCTGGTTTTTTTTGAGTTGCGGGAGAGGGTCACAATGACCAAAACGGGCACGATCACAACAAAGAACCAAAGCAGCAGGTTGGCGTTCATGGTTTTCTCCTCAATCAGTCGCAATTATTCACCCCATTTTCTATACTTGGGGATATCCTAAGCCATAGGGAGGGCTATCCTGGCGTGAAGCCGGGGGAATAGCAACTCAGAAAAACGCCGGATTCCATCCTTCTCCTATCTCTTTGGAGCGTGTTTATCGGGTTTGAGTTCCATCGGTTTGGTGGGGAGAAGCGTCAGGAATGCGGCCTCTGGAAGCAAGCCGGAATGGCTTCGGATCGAACTCTTCGGAGGAAGAGTGCCGAGGTCTCCGGGAGGGGCGTTTTACGTCCAAAAGGGGAGGGAAGATGAACAAGCCGATGCCGGGGTGGGCGGCTCTTCTGCTTGGGGCTTTGCTGCTGGGCGTGCCTGGGGGTGGTTGGGCGGGTGAAGCCAAACTCCTGCAACTGATCGGCTATCTGCGGGATAACGGTAGCCTGACCCAGGCCCAATATGAACTCCTCACCGAAGCGGCCCGCACCCCCGATGAGGCCGCTCCCCCCCCTTCTGATCCTCCCCCCACGGCCAAGCCTGGGTTTTCTGAACATTCCGCCGCATCCCAAACACCGGCCATCACAACCCACCAGGCCGAGGCAGCCCCGTCAAAAAATTCCAGGGAAACCACCCCAAAAGGGGGCCGCTCTGATGTCAAAGGGGTGGAAATCAAGACCAAAGGGGGGATCAAGGTCACCTCAGGGGATGGCGATTTTCAAGCCAAGCTTGGTGGTCGGATCATGGCGGATGCGGTGTTTGCCAACGACGACCAAACCGATCTTCTGGATGGCACCGAATTTCGCCGGGTTCGATTGCATCTGAAAGGCCGACTCTACGACGACTGGACATTCAAGAGTCAGATCGAGTTTTCCGACAACGAGGTGGATCTCAAGGATATGTGGTTGGGGTATGATGGCTGGGAGCGGTTTGGCCTCCAGATGGGTCAGTTTAAAACCCCCTTCAGCCTGGAAGAGAGCACCAGCTCCAAATATATCACCTTCATGGAGCGGGCCATGCCCAATGAATTGGCTCCGGGATATGGCATCGGCGTCAACCTCTCCAGCCATGGGGATAACTGGTTTTGGGGCGGGGCGCTCTTTGGCGAGGATGCCGACTCGGGAGATGATCGCAATGAGGCGTGGGGGGTGAGCAGTCGGTTGGCCTGGGCACCGGTTTTGGCAGAGGGGAGGGTGCTGCATCTGGGGTTGGGCCTGGCCTGGCTTGATAACGACGATGGTGAGGTGAGCTTTGGCCCCCATCCGGATGCCCACATGATTCCCGCCTTGATCGAGGCGGAAATGATGGATGTGGATCATCACAGCCTGCTGGGATTGGAAGCGGCGTTGGTTTGGGGGGCCTTTTCCCTCCAGGGAGAGGCCATCTGGGCGGATGTGAAGCGGGATCTCAACCCGACGGCCAGCCTCAACGGCGCCTACGGCTATGCCAGCTGGTTTTTGACCGGGGAGTCCCGGCTCTATGAAGGGGATGCCGGGGAATTTGGCCGGGTGAAGCCGGAGCGTGACTTTAACCTCGATCAGGGGGGCTTCGGGGCCTGGGAACTGGCCGCCCGCTACAGCCTGATGGATCTGAACGATGTCGGGGTGGCGGGGGGAGAAGAGGATAACATCACCTTGGGGCTCAACTGGTATCTCAATCCGCAAATTCGCCTGATGGCCAACTATATCCTGGTGGATACCGATGAGGTGGCGGGCAACGACGATCCTGATATTTTCCAGATGCGCATGCAGGTTGATTTTTAAGGAGTTGGAGAGGGCCATGACGCATTGGCAGGGGATGGCTGGGTCTGGGAGGGTGTTCTTCGCAACGGGGCTTGCGTGGCTGTTGCTGATGGCGGTGGGGCCTGCCTTGGCTGAGGAAATTCGAGGGGAAGCGCCTGGCCTCAAGCAAGGGGAAAAACGCGCTGAAACCCTGGTGATCGGTCGGGTGACCAATCGTCCCAAAAAGCATATCGAGGGGCTTCGGGGGATGGTCAACTATGTGGTTCCTCATCTGGCCCGGGCAGGCATTCGCCAGGGGCGGGTGGTTTTTGCCCGGGATAATGCCCAGATGCAACGTTATCTGGCTGAGGGGCGGGTGGATTGGGTCTCTGAGTCGGCCTTTTCAGCCTTGGAATTTCGGGAACGCAGTGGGGCTCAATTGTTGCTGCGCCGCTGGAAGGGGGGGGTGGCGGAATATCATACGGTTTTTATCACCCGCATCGATTCTCCCATTCAAAGCCTGGCTGATCTCAAAGGTCGCCGGATCGCTTTTGAGGATGCCGGTTCCACCTCCGCTTTTCAGGTGCCAGCGGCGACCCTGCTTGAGGAAAATTTGGAGTTGGTGGAATTAAATACCCCTCGGGAGAGTCCAGCTGCGCACCAGGTGGGATATGCCTTCGCCGGGGGAGAGATCAACGTGGTCACCTGGGTCTCCCGGGGATTGGCGGATGCCGGGGCGGTGAGCAATCTGGACTGGCATGATTCTGAACGGGTGCCGGAGGGGATTAAAAAACAGCTGCGGATTTTTCATCGCACCGACTCTTTTCCCAGAGGGGTCGAGTTGGTTCGGGGGGGGCTCGATCCAGCGGTTAAGGCGGGGCTCAAAGAGCTTCTTTTGCAGGCCCATCTCGATCCGGAAGGAGTCAAAGCGCTGAAAGGTTATAACAAAACCTCCCGTTTTGATGATTTTTCCGGTGGTGTCGAGGCTTTGATGGCCCCAGCCTACCGATTGTGGCCTCTTTTGAATAAAGCGACGGATCAATGAT
This sequence comes from Magnetococcales bacterium, assembly GCA_015232395.1. NCBI lineage: Bacteria > Pseudomonadati > Pseudomonadota > Magnetococcia > Magnetococcales > Magnetococcales bacterium. The sequence continues at coordinate 57,677 of JADFZT010000019.1, forward strand.
CAACGATTCCCCACCACGGCTTCCAGGACGAAGGCCAGGACGAAGGATCTTCATCCCATGACCCTGCGGCATCGCTATACCTTGATTATCCTGGGACTGGTGATCTCTGCCACGTTGGTGGTAGCGGGGGCGCTCTTGATGCAGTTTCGGGAATCGATGCATCAGGTCACCACCCTGAGTGCCGATTCCGTGGCCCCCATGCTCCGGGAGCAGTTGCGCCAGAGGGGGGAACTCCTGACCCGGGTTTTGGCCGATAATCTGGTCAATCCGGTTTATCAATACGACATGGAGACGGTATCGGAGTTGATTGCTGCCGCCCGGGAGCGGGAAGATGTATTGGAGATTGTGCTCTATGACCCCCGGGGGCGTGTTGTTCATGATGGCCAGGCGGAGATTCCCTCCTATGGCAAAACCATCGACGACATCACTCCAGCCCTTTTGGCGCTTACCGATTTGAAGGTATTGGAAGAGCCGCAGAGGATGGTTTTTTTCATGCCTGTGCAATTGGCTGAGGAAAATCTGGGGGGGGTTCGGGTTGCTTTTTCCCTGGCACGCATTACAGGCCGGATCGACGCCATGCGAGAGGGGATCGGTGAGATCAAAACCGCAGGCCTCAAGGGTAACCTCATCGCCATTGCGCTGATCACCCTGCTATTGACCGGGCTTGGCATCGTCATGGCGGTGTGGGTGGCCCGGGGTTTGAGCCGCCCCATCGGCAAGCTGGCCAAGCAGGCCGAAGCGTTGGGTCAGGGGGATCTGGAGACAGCCATCACCCTGGAACGGCAAGATGAGCTGGGGCAGCTGGCAGGGGCTCTGGATGTGATGCGCCGGGATTTGGGACATTCCTACCACGAAATTCAGCGGCAAAACGAGGAGTTGAAAGCCCTCGACCGGATGAAGGATGATTTTTTGGCCAATGTCACCCACGAGTTCAAGACCCCCCTGAACGGCATTCTGGGACTGGGGCGGGCCATGGGGGACGGGGCTTATGGGAAGGTGCCCCAGGCGCTTGATAAACCGATCACCCAGGTGGTTGATTCCGCAGATCGCCTGTTAAAACTGACCCTGCAAATTTTGGCCTTTTCACCGGCTGGTGCCTCCTCTGGCCGGATGGAAAAGATTTCCATTCGGGGGTGGCTGGCTCATTTTCTGGAAACGTTTGAATACCAGGCCCGGGAAAAACAGATCTCTCTGCAATATCAGGCCCCGGAAAATTTAACCCTGCACACCGATCCGGATCAGCTGGAAACGATCCTCATGAACCTGGTGGGCAATGCCGTCAAGTTTACCCATCGGGGTTTGGTGCGGGTTCAAGCCCAGGCTCTGGGAGAGGTGGGGGTGGCTCTCTCTGTGGCGGATACCGGTATCGGTATTCCCAAGGAACTCCACGACAAGGTGTTTGATCGCTTTCAGCAGGGGTTTGAATCCGAACGACGCCTTTATGAAGGTTCCGGATTGGGGTTGGCCATCATGAAACGGGCGGTGGGGGTGCTCCAGGGGGCAGTGCATCTGGAAAGCGTTCCCAAGCGGGGTTCCACCTTTACCGTTCTTTTGCCTGTGGGAGAGGGGGTGGCCAAAGAGGATCTGCTGGCTCTCTGGCCGCCAAAGCCGGGGATGCCCACTCCAGTGGAGGGGCCGATCTCTCTGGTGGCGGGGCCGATGGTGCTCAAAGAGGCGGCCATCCTTCAGCCTGGGGAGTTGTCTGGAGATTCTCCCGACACTGAGGCTGCCAGTGCCGACCCATTGGCTTTGGAAGGGGATCCAGCTTTGGCATCGGCTTCTTCAGAACCTTCCAATCCAAGTATTCACCCCCCCTCGACGTTGCTGGAGATCTCCCCGGAGGAGGAGGTGGATTGGAAACCCCTCTATACCATCCTGGTGGTGGATGACGATCCCATCAACCGGGAGGTGGTGCGGGCCAATCTGGGGCGGGATTTTCATGTGGCTGAGGCGGCTACGGGAGCAGAAGGTCTGGAAAAAATTCGCGCTCGTCCCTACGACCTGATTTTGTTGGATCTGATGATGCCGGGGCTTTCGGGGTATGATGTCTTGAACGCCTGGAAAAAGGAGCAGGCGACCCACCGGATTCCACCGGTGATCGTGCTTTCGGCCAAGGATCAGATTCCGGCCATCACCCGGGCGTTTGAGTTGGGGGCGGTGGATTATGTCTCCAAACCCTTCCATCGGGAGGAGCTGAGGGCTCGGATTTACGCCCATGTGCAGCTGCGGCAAAATGCCATGGAGATCATGGAGCGCAAGCTGGCCGAATCCCGCTTGCGGGCGGAAAAAGCCATTGCCGAGGCTGCGGACAGCGCCAAGAGCGAATTTTTGGCCAACATGAGCCATGAAATTCGCACCCCCATGAATGCCGTCATCGGCCTGACCGATCTGGCTCTGCAAGCGGAGATTTCTCCCAAGGGACGGGACTATCTCACCAAGATCGCCCATGCGTCTCACTCTCTGCTGAGAATTTTGAACGACATACTCGATTTTTCCAAGATCGAAGCGGGGCGTTTGGAGTTGGAGCAGAGCGATTTTTATCTCCGGGATGTTTTTGATCACCTGGCGGATCTTTTTCGTAATCAGGCGGCTGAACAGGGGGTTGAGTTGATCCTGAGCCTTTCCGATGCGTGTCGTTATCGGATCACCGGGGATCAGCTGCGCCTGGAGCAGGTTTTGATCAACCTCACCGCCAACGCCCTCAAATTTACCGAAGCGGGTGAGGTGGAGTTGGGGGTGACCACGGTGATGGCCTCGGAGGAGGGGGTGCTGCTGGCCTTTTTCGTTCGGGATACCGGTATGGGCATGAGCCGGGAGCAGATGGAAAAGCTCTTCTCTCCTTTTACCCAGGCGGACGCTTCCACCACCCGTAAATTTGGTGGTACTGGTCTGGGTTTGGCCATCTGCAAACGGCTGGTGGAGATGATGGGGGGGCGTATCCAGGCGGAGAGCGTGCCCCGGGAGGGGAGTATTTTTAACTTTACCGCCCATTTTGCCCGCCAGGTGGCGGGGGAAGGGCCGCATCTGACGCCACCTGAGGATTTTGCTCCCCTCAACGTCCTGGTGGTGGATCGCAATCCCGCCACCCGCAAGGTGTTGGTGGAGATGTTGGGGGCGTTGACTTTTTCGGCCCACGGGGTGGATTCCACCGAGGCCGCTTTGGCTGCACTCAGGCGTGAGGAGGAATCCCCCTATCAATTGGCCATGGTGGATTGGTTCATGTCCGATGGTGATGGCATTGAGACCGCCTTGGCTTTGCAATCCCTCTTTTCCAAAGGTGGATTGTCGGGACAAGCCCCTCGGGTGGTGCTGATGCTGCCAGCCCATCGGGAGGGGGAGATCCGCCATCTGGCCCTGGAGTCGGGTTTTTCCCAGGCTCTGGTCAAACCGGTCAACTGTTCCATTTTGTTCGACACCATCATGGAGACTTTTGGTCGTCAGCTGACCAAGCTCTACCGGTCGGGAGAGAAGGGGGTGGATGGCGCGGGGGTGACTGAGCGGGTAGGGGGGGCTCGGGTGTTGTTGGTGGAGGACAATCCCATCAATCAGCAGGTGGCCAGGGAGGTGCTGGAAAATATCGGCCTGGAGGTGGAGCTGGCGGAAAATGGTCTGGAAGCGGTTCAGATGGTGGGGATGGAAGCGTATGATCTGGTGTTGATGGATATTCAGATGCCTCAGATGGACGGCTATGCCGCCACTCGGAAAATTCGGGAAAATCCCAAGCGTCGGAATCTGCCCATCATCGCCATGACCGCCCACGCCATGCACCGGGATCGGGAAAAGAGCCTGGCGGCTGGAATGGACGCCCACATTGCCAAACCCATCGATAGAAAAGAGCTTTACGGGACGCTGATGACCTGGATCGAGCCGGGGGAGCGGGAGATTAAAAAAAGAGCGGGTGATTCCTTCAGCGGCCTGGGGATTGAACAACAGGTGCCGGAGGATCTGGTGGGGGTGGATGTGCCTGCCGCTCTCAACCGGTTGGGGGGCAACCACCATCTTTTTCGTTCCCTGCTCTACGAATTCCAACGGGATTTTGCCAACTCCGCCGAACAGGTCCGGGATTGCCTGAGGGGGCGTCGTCAGGATGACCTGCTGCGGGGGGCCAATCTGGTGCATGCGGTCAAGGGGTTGGCGGGCAATCTGTCCGCTACGGATCTTTTCCTGGCGGCCCAGGCTTTGGAGGTATCTATTCGGGAAGAGCGCCACGAAACCTGGCCTGGGCTGCTGGCTGATTTTGACATGGGGCTTTCAGCTGTGATCAAGGGGATTGGTCGCATGCAGGAGGCCCAGGCCAAGCAGGCCGATGAGGCGCGGCAAGCCTTCGAAGGCAAGGGGCGGATGGATCGGCAGAAGGTGGCTGATTTAATGGCAGCGTTGTTGGATGCTTTGGAAGAGGCCCGTTTGGATGCCCAGACTGTTTTTGGTCGTTTAAAACCCCTCCTGGCAGGGGTTCCTGATGAGACGAAAGGGTTGATTGCTGAGCTTGAGGCCTGCATATTCCGTTTGGATTTTGGCAAAGGGCGGGATCTGCTTTTGCAACTGGCAGAAGCGTTGGAGATCACCCTGACGGGAGAAGGGTGAGGCCATGGGGATGATCCTAGATCCGGCAGTTGGGCATACACACATGCCGTAGCCTCTTGATCCGTCAAGCAAATCAGGAAAAAATCTCATGACCAATAAGGTCACCACGATTTTTCCTAATTCACTATACGAACCAATAGGCTACAGCAGCCGCATACGCCTAACTGTCGGATCTAGGATGATTGGCATGACAGGAAAACAGCGTTTGGCCGAGTTTCTTTTAAACCCGGAAAAATATTGGAATTTGCTCCTCTCTCCGCTTCGGGCCCGGCTACTCTGGCTTTATGATGTGCAAATGGGGCCGGGAGTGGGGGTGATCGGCAAGCCTCTGATCATCAACCGGGGAGCGGGGATTCGCCTGGGGATGGGGGTGCGGCTCTATTCAGCCCAATCCAACCACGAAATAGCTCTCCCTTCCCGGGTGGTGTTGACCACCCGGGGGGAGGGGCGCATCGAAATAGGTGACCATGCCATGATCAACGGCTCCACCATCCGCAGCTTTCACCGGGTGACAGTGGGCAAGAATGTCTGGATATCCAGCAACTGCACCATCATGGATTCCCACGGCCACGCCCTGGATCCCGATACCCGGCTGAACAAGCCCGACGAGCATGGTGAGGGAGCCCCTGTCACCATTGAGGATAATGTCTGGATGGGGATCGACTGCAAGGTGCTGCCAGGGGTGGTGATCGGTAAAAATTCTGTCATCAGCCTGGGCAGTATGGTCACCCAAAATATTCCCCCCAACTCCCTGGCCGCAGGTGTTCCGGCCAAGGTGATCTCCAAGTTGACGATATAGCCATGGGTCATACCAGCGATAGGCGAGACACGCCCCCTGAAAATTCCCCGGAGAGACCCGCCAGGGAGGGATCCTCTCTCCCAGCTGGAGAGGGTGCTGGCCAAAAGAATGCACCCTGGGATGAGGCTTTCCCCAAGGGTGTGTTCACGGATGGTCAATTCATTCGCACCGTGGAGCAATCCTTTCTGGATCTTTTTTCTCAGGGGCGGTTGTCGGGCACGGTGCACACCTGTGTGGGGCAGGAGCTTTCGGCCCTGGCCTTTGCCGGGCAGCTTGAGGCGGGGGATTTTATCTTTTCCAACCATCGCTGCCACGGCCACTTTTTGGCTTTCGACAACAACATCGCCAAGGGCCACCATCGGGGCCTGATGGCGGAGATCATGGGGCTTGGCGAGGGGGTGTGTGGTGGGGTTTCCGGCAGCCAGCACCTCTGCTGGAACCGGTTTTTTTCCAACGGCATTCAAGGGGGGATCGTTCCCGTTGCGGCGGGTCACGCCCTGGCGGAAAAGCTCTCTGATAAAGCGCACATCGGCATTGTCTTCATCGGTGACGGCACCTTGGGGGAGGGGGTGGTTTATGAAACCCTCAACCTGATCGCAAAATGGTCGATCCCGCTGCTCATCGTCTGCGAAAACAACCGCTACGCCCAATCCACCCCCACCGAGAGCGCTTTGGCCGGGGATATCGTCGCCCGGGCTCAAGCTTTCGGTATTGAGAGCTGGTCCGGGAGTACGGAACAGCCGGAAGCGCTTTTTGCCTCGGCACGACAGGCCATCGATCATGTCCGCAGTCAGGGCCAACCCGCCTTCCATCTGGTGGAGACCTATCGTTTGGTCCCCCACTCCAAAGGCGACGACAACCGGGATCCCCGGGAGATCGCCCGTTTTGCCGAGCGGGATCCCCTGACCCTGTGGAGCCGGGAAGAACCAGAGGCCGCTGGGGAGGCTCGGGAGGCTGCAGACCGGGCGGTAGCCCAGACGCTGGCTGGGCTCGAACAAGCCCAACCCATGACCATAGCCGACTATTTTCCGATACCTCCCCAGCCGGAGCCCATCCAGTGGCGTGAATTGGTTTTTGATTCCGATCTCAAGGGGAAGCGCCTGGTCAAACTGCTGAATCGGTTTTTGGCGGAGGAGATGGGGCGTAACCAAGATCTCGTGCTTTTGGGGGAGGATATTCGTTCTCCCTATGGCGGGGCTTTCAAGGTGACTCTGGGGCTGTCGGATCAATACCCCGACCGGGTGTTTGGCTCCCCCATCAGCGAGGCGGGGTTGGCTGGTGTTGCCAATGGTCTGGCACTCGCAGGCAAACGCCCGGTGCTTGAGATCATGTTTGGGGATTTTATCATCCTGGCCTTGGACCAGATCATCAACCACGCCTCCAAGTTTCACCACATGTACAACCGGCAAGTCACCTGCCCGGTGGTGATTCGCACCCCCATGGGGGGAGGTCGGGGCTATGGTCCCACCCATTCCCAAACGTTGGATAAATTTTTGATCGGTATCGACAACGTATCGGTGGTGGCGTTGAACCGTCTTTTTGATCCGGGGGAGATCTACGAAGGGGTGATGGCTCAGGCGCATCCGGTGATCGTGATCGAAAACAAGCGGGATTATGCCTTGCCGGTGCTGAGGGAGCGTCAGGATCATTGGCGTTATTTACGCAGTGGCGGTGATTTTCCCTGGGCGCGCATCACCCCGGCCCTCTCCAAACCGGATGTAACGGTGGTCACCTATGGGGGGATGGTGGCCGGGGTGCTGGAGCTGCTGGAGCCGCTTTTTTTGGATCATGAACAGCTCCTGGAGGTGATTGTTCCCAGCCGGATTCATCCCCTGGATATCACCCCCATTCTGCAATCGGTGGAGGAGACGGGGGCGCTTGTGGTGGTGGAAGAGGGCACCCTGTTTGCCGGGCTGGGGGCGGAGATCATCGCCCGGGTGGCGGAGGAGATCCAACGCCCCTTCCGGGCCAAGCGAATCGGGGCGTTGCCAGCACCCATTCCAGCCGCCCGCTCCCTGGAAGAGGAGGTGTTACCCAGCCATGATGCCATTCTCCGGACCATTGGGGAGTGGCTGACATGAGTGCGGATGACCTTCTCGAAATCCTGCGGGTTCCCCAGGAAGGGGCCAACGACGAATTTGTGGTGGTGGTGGAGCTACCGGTGGCCCATGGCAGCCGGGTTGAAGTGGGAGAGTTGATCGCCGAGATCGAAACCTCCAAGGCGGTGGTGGAGGTGGTGGCCGGGGAGGCGGGTCATCTGGCGCTTCTCTGCCATCTGGAAGATCAACTCCCCATTGGCCGGGAGATCGCCCGGATTCAGCGTGGACCGGTCACCACTCCCCAGGGGCCACTGGCTGAGGGGGATGCTGCCATTGGGGAGCCTCAAGGGCCACTGGCATCACCTATGGTCTCCTCTGGGGCTGCTACGGCTTCGGCTGTCTCCTCAGCTCCGGCTCCGGCTGTTTCTCCCCCCAAACCGACCACTCCCCCCCTTGCAGCGGATATCCGTGATCTGGAACCGGTTTTTTCCCGGGAGGCGGTGGGGTTGATCCAGGAAACCGGCTTGGCTCGGGACACCTTCAAGGGGCGGGATTTTGTTCGGGTCCACGATGTCCGGCTGGCTGCAGGCCTGGTCCCTGCCACATCAGCAGCTTCCACACACACACCTGTTAGGGGCGCCACACCCGCTACCGAACTGTCGCCAGCTCCACCCGTCGGCGTGACGGTCAAACCACTCACCGCCACCAAGCAGGCGGAGATACGCCACCTGGAGCAGGTCCAGTCAGCCGGCCTCAACAGCCAGGTCCACACCCTGGTGGATCCCAAAGGGTGCCTGGCGATGATGGCCCGGGAGCTTTCGGTCTACGCCAACACCATCGCCCCGGAGGTGATTCGACTGTTGCCGGCGTTGCTGGGGGAATTTCCGGAGTTCAACGCCCGTTTCCTGGGAGGGCAAGAGGGGATCGGCTTTCATGATCAGGTGCAGGTGGGGCTCGCCCTCAACCTGGAAGATGGCCTGAAAGTGGTCGGGGTGCCGGGGGAGGCGATGGCTACTCTTCAGGGAATTGAAGGGGCGCTTTTTGAGCTTGTCGAAAAATATATGCAGCGCAAGCTCAAGCCTGCTGACATGAATGGCATCACCTTTACCCTGACTGATCTTTCCATGAGCGGGGTGTTTTTGTTCAATCCCCTGATCGGTGCCCAGCAGTCGGCGATCTTGGGGATTTCCAGCCTGGACGATGGGCTGGGGCGGTTGGTGCTCTCCCTCACTTTTGATCACCGGGTGGCGGATGGCAAACGGGCGGCAGAATTTCTCGGCGCATTGAAAGAGCGGATCGAGGCGTTCAATGGGGAGGTTTTCACCGGCCAAGCCCCTGCCAGCGAGACGATGGCGATTCATTGTCACCGATGTCACAGGAGCCTTCGGGATGAAAAGCGGGATGGTGGGGTGGGACTCTTGCAGGTGGTGACCCCGGATGGTTCGGCCAAACATCTCTGCCGTTTGTGTCTGGAAGGGTGGTAGGAGGGGGCCATGGGAAATCATCCAGAGCAGGTTCAACAGCTGAAAGCCATTCTATCCGCCTTTACCGGTCTTTCCGAGCAGGAGATCGATGAAGGGAGCCCGGCCAATCGCCAGGCCATCGGTGCCTCCTCCATTCGCTACCACCAATTTTTGGCAGCGGTGGGAGGGGTGGTGCCGGTTTCCCTCGGGGAGTGGAAGGGGGTGGAGACTTTTGGGGATTTGTTGCGGGTGGCGGGGCTTCAGGAAGGGGGGGGCGTTCCAGCGGGCAGAGCGGATGAGGCTTTGGCTGACTTGCCTGATGATAAATTTACCTCCCGGCAGCACTTTTCCGGTGCGACTCCGCCGACGCTGATCCCCCGTGAGTCGGGTGGCCCATCTGCTCCCTTGGGAGAGGTGGTGGTGGGGATCGATCTGGAAGAGCTGGATCGGTTTGGCCGGGTGGATGATTATGGCTCGGACCCTTTTTATAAAGACAACTTTACCCCTGAAGAGATGGCCTATTGCCAGCAACAGCCCGATCCCATCGCCTCCTTTGCGGGACGGTTTGCGGTGAAGGAGGCCTTGGTCAAAGCGGACAACGGATTGGGTCAAACCCCCTTCAACCAGATCGGCATTTCGGTGGATGGGGAGGGACGGCCCACCTATCCCGGCTTTTCGATCTCCCTCTCCCACTCGGAAAAGAGCGCGGTGGGGGTGGCGGTAAAAGTGGTCGGGGGGAGCGCTGAAGCTCAATCCACAGGTGGGAAAACGCCCCTGATCCTGTCGGTTGCTGCCCTGGTGATTTCCCTTTTGGCCCTTTGGGGGGGATGATTCCGATCCTGGATTGAATCGACGTTCATCCCTGTTGGGTGGGATTGGTTTTTTTCTCTCATCTCTTGAGCAATATGCCCCTGATCGAACAGGCATGCTGATACAGTCATTCACATCAAGAATTGGACGTATGCCGTTGCACTTTTTTCGTCATTCCCGCGAATGCGGGAATCCAGGGCGTCTGGCACGAAACTTTCCAAATATTATTTCATTTTCAGCAAAATACCGGCCTTGCTGAAGATTTGGTTTTTCTTTGAGGGCAATCATCAGCTCCCTGACTCGTCATCCCCACA
>JADFZT010000020.1 GCA_015232395.1 Magnetococcales bacterium
GTCCAAAAAAACAAGCCATCAGACAAATGAATTTCCAATTAGGATGGCTAATCTCCAACTTTGTTTTTCCGAAACATGAACAAAAATTGCCTAAAAAAGAGGCAGAAAAGTTAGCTTTCGCGACGCGATTTTCTTGATGCCCAAGAAAAACCTTATCACACGCAATACCTTGAATCCAAACAAATTTTGCATTCCGCTCAGATATGGAAATTCCAGTCATCAACGATTTTTCGTCGCCCAAGAAAAAATAGCTTTCTCCCGTTTCAACCTCGGTGTGATAGGATTGACCGAAGGCTGGACGGAGGGGTTCTCTTTTCCTCTCGCCCGCCCCGCCGTAAACGGACGGCGTGGGCGGCAAAGCGTCATCAAGGGACAAAAACACGATCATGGACGTCATCATCGCCTACGACATCCACTTGAACAAGACCCGCCGCGCGGTCTTGAAAATATTGCGCGAATGGCGGCTGGACGGGCAGAAATCGGTGCATGAATGCCGCCTGATGCGGGCGGCGGCGGAAGAGTTGTTCATCCAGTTGGGCAGCGCCATCCACCCACGGGACGACAGCCTGCTGCTGGCGCGGGTGGATGGTCGACGGCGCGTATTGAGTCGGGGTACGGGAAGGAGCGATGCCTTTTCCACCTCCTTGCGGTTGGTCGGTTGATGAGGCGTGAAGGATTGCATGGATGAGCAGCGGGCAGCCTGGCTGGTATCTGGTCGGATATGACATCTCCTCGCCGCGTCGTCTGCGAAAAATTCACCGGTCCCTGAAAAAACGGGGGCTGGCGCTGGCGCCCCAAACCCTCAACGCCGCCTGGAAAAGTCTCAAGGGGGATAATGCCGTCTGGATTCCCGGGCTCTCCCGGGCCGACATGGAAAAGAACATTGCGCTGCATTTGATCCAACTGGCCGATGAGTTGCGGACCGGCGCCTATCGACCCCATCCGACGCGCATGTTCCCGGTGGCCAAGGCCGACGGCGGAAAACGAATCATCTCCGCCTTGACGTTGCGGGACAAACTGGCTCAAAAAACCGTTCTGTGGGCGTTGCGACCCTTGGGAGAGTCGCTTTTTCATTCCGACAGTTACGGTTACCGGCCTGGTCGGTCGGTGGAAATGGCGGTCTCGAAGGCGCGCGAACATATCCTTTGCGGCCTGGAATGGTTGGTGGACGCCGACATCCGACAATTTTTCGACCGCATTCCCCATGGTCCGCTACGCAAGGTTCTCAAGCGGACAATCGATGATCGCGAAATGTTGAAATTGATCGACATGTGGTTGGATGTCGGCGCGCCGCGTACCGGTTTTTTGACCAAACGTCGGGGCGTTCCGCAGGGCGGCGTTCTTTCGCCATTTTTCTGTAACCTCTACCTGACCGGCTTTGATCAGCGGTTGGCGGCGGCCAATCTCCCCTTCGTCCGCTTCGCCGACGATTTTCTCGTTTTCGCCCCGACCCAAAGGGCGGCGGAGGCGGCACGGACATTCGTCGGCAAAGAACTGAACCGGTTGGATCTGGAACTGCATCCCGACAAGACCCGCGTGGTTCGCAGTGGTCCAGCCGTCCGATTTCTCGGTCGAAAAATGCCCCGCGCGCCAAAATATGACGCCCCGGATGGCCGCGGGTGAGGGACATGGAAAGCTATTTTTTTTGTGGAAGCGAAATATTGTTTATGCCTGATTGTCTCTTGTGGGTGTTTTTTTTAAAATTTGTTTGTATTCAATATGTTGCGCATGATAAGCTGTTTCTTGGCAAACAAGAAAATGACGCAAAAAAAGCTAACTTTATTTGCCTGTTTCTTAGGCAATTTTTGTTCTTTGAAAATCAAACAGTTGCATGGATGGAGGGGGTCCGGACCCCACCCTGATTTCGAAGGGATTGAGACCAAATTAGTATAAGCATAAAAACCCAGCTGTTTTTGTCCGGACCCCACCCTGATTTCGAAGGGATTGAGACTCATCTAAGGGAGGAAGTTTGTATGCATTGATAAACGTCCGGACCCCACCCTGATTTCGAAGGGATTGAGACCCCTCAGGAGAGGCTACAAAAACATGTTTCTCTAAGTCCGGACCCCACCCTGATTTCGAAGGGATTGAGACTCACTTGCTTGGTTTGTAGCCCTGGCAATGTAACGTCCGGACCCCACCCTGATTTCGAAGGGATTGAGACTTGCGATAGAAACCTATCTTGTGTTTCATTGTTTCTGTCCGGACCCCACCCTGATTTCGAAGGGATTGAGACCATATCCTACTCCATCTTTATCCTCTGCTTTGTCCGGACCCCACCCTGATTTCGAAGGGATTGAGACTTTTGTGTTCGATGGTTACATTGCCGCCCTGATAGTCCGGACCCCACCCTGATTTCGAAGGGATTGAGACTTAGGTCAAGCTGGGCGTCAGGCTGTTTGCAACTGCGTCCGGACCCCACCCTGATTTCGAAGGGATTGAGACATCATGAGTGCATCGGTGGAGCTTTGGGCGGCAGTGTCCGGACCCCACCCTGATTTCGAAGGGATTGAGACTTTTTCCTCCGCTCATAAAAAATGCTTCTCCGAGTCCGGACCCCACCCTGATTTCGAAGGGATTGAGACATGTTGGGAATACGTGATATAATCCCCATTTTCCGTCCGGACCCCACCCTGATTTCGAAGGGATTGAGACCGGACAATTTTGGAATGACGGCACTGGGATTAAATGTCCGGACCCCACCCTGATTTCGAAGGGATTGAGACAAAACATCAACGCACTCTTTGTCGAAATGGCGATGTCCGGACCCCACCCTGATTTCGAAGGGATTGAGACCTTGCGGGGGGGTAGGCAGGAGACCAAGACCCGCCTGTCCGGACCCCACCCTGATTTCGAAGGGATTGAGACTTTTTGTATTCCTGCAACCTGCTCCCCCAGTTTTTGTCCGGACCCCACCCTGATTTCGAAGGGATTGAGACACTGAAATCTTCCAGTTGTTTAACGATCAATTCAGTCCGGACCCCACCCTGATTTCGAAGGGATTGAGACTCTTAAAATAGGTTTATTTGTTTTTTCATCCCAGTCCGGACCCCACCCTGATTTCGAAGGGATTGAGACTCCAGTTGACGGGCGGCACCGAAGGAACCACGTGTCCGGACCCCACCCTGATTTCGAAGGGATTGAGACCGTTCCCAGGCTGGGTGCTACGAAAAACGTCGCAACGTCCGGACCCCACCCTGATTTCGAAGGGATTGAGACGGTCGGATATACTACAACCTTATCCAACGTTGCGTGTCCGGACCCCACCCTGATTTCGAAGGGATTGAGACTTGGGGAATCATAATGGCGAAGATAAAGACGAAGTCCGGACCCCACCCTGATTTCGAAGGGATTGAGACTCACCAACCGATCGATGGACATCTTGGCGTCGTCCGGACCCCACCCTGATTTCGAAGGGATTGAGACTTATAAAATTGAGATGCCTTTATTTCCTCCTCTTCGTCCGGACCCCACCCTGATTTCGAAGGGATTGAGACCCTTTGCTGATCGTCCCAATGTAATCACCGTCAGGTCCGGACCCCACCCTGATTTCGAAGGGATTGAGACCGCCTTTTCATGAGTACGTAGACACCAAGCTTGGTCCGGACCCCACCCTGATTTCGAAGGGATTGAGACTGCTCAAAATCGATCCAAAGCACCCGCTCACCCTCGTCCGGACCCCACCCTGATTTCGAAGGGATTGAGACGCCAATAAACACAACGATATTCTTATTGATCGTCTGTCCGGACCCCACCCTGATTTCGAAGGGATTGAGACTGCAGGTCTGGGGCATTCCATCCCCGGAATTCCGTCCGGACCCCACCCTGATTTCGAAGGGATTGAGACCTGGAAGAAGTAGGCCAGTTCAACATTGATGCTCATGTCCGGACCCCACCCTGATTTCGAAGGGATTGAGACTCACGAGCCAAGTTCCAACCAACCAGTTCACCGGGTCCGGACCCCACCCTGATTTCGAAGGGATTGAGACGATGGGAAGGGATTTGAGGGTTCCCCGAACTGTATGGTCCGGACCCCACCCTGATTTCGAAGGGATTGAGACCTTAAAATAAGATCACATTTTTCTTGGCAGATGTCCGGACCCCACCCTGATTTCGAAGGGATTGAGACAGCCTGATGCCGGCGCAGTAGCGTTCCGCCGCGTCGTCCGGACCCCACCCTGATTTCGAAGGGATTGAGACTGAAGGGCGCTGGACATGGCTGACATTGCCCATCCACACGACCGCTTTCTGAAGATCCTGCTCTCGAATCCTGTGACGGCGGGAACTCTCTTGCGGGAGCGTCTGCCCAAAGAGATAGCAGAATGCTTGTCGCTGGAGCCGCCCAGCTTGGTGGATGGGACTTTCATCGACGGTGAGTTTCGTCAGCATCTGACAGATCGGCTGTTCCGGGTGAAGACGGTGGCAGGTGGTGAGGCCTACGTATACGCGCTCATCGAACACAAAAGCCATCCGGACGACTGGATAGCATTGCAACTTCTGCGGTATATGGTCCGGATCTGGGAGCAGATGCGGGAGGAGACAGATAGTGGGGGGCGTCTGTCACCCATTGTGCCGCTATTGGTGTACCATGGGAGGCAGACTTGGCAGATCCCACCCCTGTTTTCTGCGTTAGTGGATGCAGAGACTTCCTGGCAGAAGCATCTGCTGGATTTTAGGTTTTCGGTGGTGGATCTGGGACGAATCGATGATGCTGCACTTTCTAGGGATGATCGGCTGCGTGGTGGGTTCCTGGCCCTAAAATGTGTATTTAAAAAGGGATTGAGGCCTGAGACGGTTGCCGGAATCGGTAAAGTTTTGCAGGTTGATCAAGAGCTTGCCAAGCGAACCTTGCTCTATCTGATTCAAACCTATGAGGAGTTGGATATGGATAGCATTCAGGCGTTTTCGGATGAGGCTTTCCCTGGGAAGGCGGAAGAATATAAATCCCTATTTGCCAGGGAGATGATCGCAAAAGGTCGCCTAGAGGGCCGACAGGAAGGCCGACAGGAAGGCCGACAGGAAGGCCGACAGGAAGGCGAGCAGATCGGCGAGCGGCGAGGTGAAACCAAAGTCCTTCGTCGCCTCCTCTATAAAAAATTTGGAAGCACTCCCCTACCCTCTTGGGTCGAGGACAAACTTACTGCCGCCTCCTTGGGTGAAATCGAGGAGTGGTCTGATCGGATTTTGGACGCTCAATCCTTGGACGAGATCTTTGTGTAGTAATTTCGACTTCACCTCGGGTACCAAGGCGCAATCGGAAAATGGCCAAAACCTCGTGACTGACAAAATTTACAAGTTGTTGATTTTATTGGGTCTGAGTTTGAACCGGGTTCGTTCCGCATACCGAGCGTAACCAAAACTTTCTCTGTTTCCGTTTTTTGATATACACAAAAAAACGGAGATTGTTCGAACCGGGTTCTTCCCGGTGCACCATTTCTTTTTTCAGAGATATTCTCAGGCCGCCCACCCCCAAATGATGCGGTTTTTTTTACGCCAAAATTCCCCAATATTTTCAATGGTTACGGGCATACCCCCCTACCCTGCCCCACCAACCTCGTGTCGACCCTCCAACAAAAAATCCCCCATTTTCTCTCTTCTGGCCCAAACTCTCTAAAACCTCGTGTCGATGGATAATCAAATACTTACGGCAATTTGTCCGGACACCGAGTTGGGAATGCGAGTGGGTGACCGAGACGAACCGGGTTCAAACTTTTATTGAAGAAACGTTCTGGAATCCCTCCCATGGTTGGTGGGATCGGCTGTAGGTGGATGATGTCCTGGGTTGAGACTTGGCTCGTAATAGGATATGGATAATTATTGGTGGCTCCATGAGGGAGCACGAAAAATTTCTGGAAACCCAAATTACATTCATGTCAGGCATGGCCAAACGCCACAAACGAAAGAAACGTACCCGCTCGGCAACGCCCGGACAGCTTTTTCAGAAGGGCAAGGATTTGCTGGCAGCCGGACAATTTCGTCAGGCCATTGAAAATCTCAAATCCCTGAACAAACAGGAACCGGGTGGGCAAGGTTGCGAGCTTCTGATAACGGCCTATTGGGGGCGTGCCAAGGAGTTGTTTGATAAGGGATTGTTTCGAGAGGCGGCGGTGACATTGGAACAGGCTGACCGTCTGAATGGCGCAAGGATCGATACGTCGCTCTTGCTCTCTGCTTGGTGTAATGCCGGGCTTCATGTCAAGGCAGCGCGTCTGTGGGGGGAAAAGAATACGGATACCCCAGAATTCTCCCACACCCCGGTGGCCGAACTGTTGGCCTGCTTGGCGGTGGTGGATGAAGAAATAGCCAATGCCTTGGGAACGGATCACCCAGTTGGACGTCATCTGATCCATGCCAGACAGGCTATACAAGCATTGATATTGGATCGACAGCAAGAGGCCCGGGAGGCCACCAAACAGATTCCTGTGCGTTCTTCCCTACGGTCTCTGCGTCTGCTCCTGCTTGGAATTTTGGCAACCCGGAGTAATCCCGAATCGGCCATGGGGATCCTGGAAAGAATTCCGGTGGACTCCCCGTTATCCCCCATCGCGCGTGTCCTGATCCCCCTTGCCCAGGGTAAACAACCTCAACCGGATTCGGAGGGGGACTCTGAAGGATCCGCCTACAAGATGGCCTTGTTTCTCGAAGGGGTGGAAAAACCAGCCCAGGAGCTGCTAGGGCAGATTGAACGGTCTCGATCGCGGCCCGATAGGTTGTTCTCAATATTGTTGAACGACAGGTGGGCCAACTTAATCCCTGAGCAGATTGGACGACAAATTTGCGGTAGCCTGCTGGACCAACATCCCAGAGGGTTATCGAAATATAATAAAAAATTCGGTTTATTGCCGGCTTGGCGTCGGCACCGCATGGCCGCCCTTGAGGAGGAACGGAAAGGCTATTTGGACACCGCTCTGGATCAGTGGCAGCTCTGCGTGGGACGCTTAGAAGCGGAAGATGAGGATCTGCCAGAAGCCGAAAAAGGTCCTGTCCGGGCCGCCCTTTTTCGCCACATGGGCGACCTGGCAAATAAAGTCAGTCAGCTGGATGAAAAGGACCATTGGGCCGATTCCTGGTCTGAACCGATTGCGGAGCAGCGTTTTTCTGAAATCAAATATTTGGAAAGGAGCCTGGAGTCTGACCCTTCCGACCGCCAGGTTTATCTGCGGTTAATTCACCTCCATGAAAAAAAAGGGAATGCCAAACAGCGCCGCCAAGCCGTGCAACGTGCGGTGAAACACTTCCCTGAAGATCCCGAGGTACTGGAGGCGGCGATGAACGAAGCCTTCGACGGTGGTGCCTTCAAAAAAGCCGTAAAACTGGCTGGTCAAATCCTTGAGCGCAATCCAATCAACAATCCGGTGCGCCGTCAGGTGGTGAAGGGCCACCTGATGCATGCCCGGAAAAAGATTAAATCCGGACGCCAGGATTTAGCTGAAAAGGAACTCAAACTTGCCGAAACGGTAGAACGCCCCCAGATCCGCGATGGTTCAGTTCAAATTTGCCGAGGGGTTATGGCGTTGATGGCAGGAGACAAACGCCAAGCCGACATCCATATGAAACAGGCTCGCCAAGAGGCCAATCATGCATGTGTAGCGGATTTGATGGCCCTGATGGAGGCCGAACGGATAATCGTGTCCCAGTCCCTGTTTGGTGCCTTAAAGAAAAAGCTCACTGCAAGCCTGAAAGACACTTCACCGGAACCTGGGTTGCTATTGGATTTGATAGAACGCATAGAAGCGAGCGGGCGGGAACCATCCTTGAATCCAAAAGCGTGGATACCGGCACTCTCCACCTGGTTAAACAAATGCGCCCGTCTGCCCCTTCCGGTTGATCAACGCCGTTTGGTCTGCCACTTTCTAGCCGATCATGAAGGGTTCAAGCCACTTGGCGCTTTTGCTCGTGAAGGGATAAAAAAATGGCCTGGAGATCCCTCGTTTCTGTTCTTCCAGTTGTTTGCGAAATATGAAGGGGATGAATACCGGGTGCCGTATCGGGATCTGAACCGTTTGGACGATGCCATGATGGAAGCAGGTTCGACGCTGGATCATCGTACCCAGGATCGCATCGGGCATTTCATGTATAACTCCGGTCCCCCCATGCCCTTTGGCTTGCCTGAAATACCTGGAGGAATACCGTTTGATTACGAAGAACATCTTGATAACGAAAAATTCCCTATCTTCCCTGAATTTTTTGATCAGCTGGAAGAAAGTCTTGAAGGAGCCAAAAGTGACCCTGAAGAAGCCATCCAGGCCTTTTTCTCTCTGAAGGCTCTGCAGATATTGGCTGAGTTGGCTCCCCAGGATCGGGGCTTGACGCTGGCAGAGATCAAGGCACACCTCTATCGGGAGCTTGTCCCCAGCTTTCCTCTGGGTCCGACTGAAGCCAAACGGTTGATCGATCAATTTATGGAAAACACCAGTTTCGATGAGCCCAACCCGCCAGTCATTCCACCAGTGCCGCGAAAGCCCCGTAAACCGAAAAAGACCCTGCACAATCCCAGACAGTTGGAATTTGATTTCGATGATTGATCCCTATCAAATTCTCCAGGTTCCGGCCAATACCGACGACGAAGAGGTTCGCCAAGCCTACTTGGCCCAGTTGCGGCTTTACCCGCCAGAGCACCACCCTGAACGATTCCGGCAAATCCGCGAGGCTTTCGAGCTGCTGGCCAGTGAACGCAACCGGCGTGATTTTTCCCTGTTCCAGACAGCCAGCCCTGACTTGCATCCCCTGGTTCAACACCTGCTGAAGCAGAAGAGCAACCCGGAACCCATGACTGCCGAGGTTTTTTCCAACCATTTTGGAACCGTGTTGAAACAACACCGCTTAAAACGGGAGTGATCCTTGGACGATGCCGACAAACAGCTCCTAGTAGAGCGTTTCCAATCCTATCTGGACCAACTGCCCGAAGAAGAATCCACTTTGAATGACGTCTCCGGACAGGCTGATCTGGCCAATGTGTACATGGAGATGGCTGGACTGCGCAATGAGGTGGCCCGTGAGGCCCGCCAGGTAAAGGGGGCTTTGGATAAATTCGGAGAACTTTTCAACACTGTCACCGAAAATCAATCCACTCTGGCGCGCCAGACCCGGGAGATCCACCAAGCCCGTGGCGAAGGCCCCCGGGAGGCGCAACACCATCTGCTCCTCCAAATGCTGGACTTTAGGGACCGGTTTGCCGAAAGCCTCAACACCCTCGATGGGTATGCGCTCCCGTGGCGGGTCCGGAGTTTTGGAGGTAAGGCCCATGCGGCTTGGCTGACAGGGCTGGTTCAAGGCCAGCGGATGTTGTTAAAACGGCTGGACAGAATTCTGGATGCCCAGCGTGTGCAACGTCTGGAAACCCTGCACCGCCCCTTTGATCCAGAGCGAATGCGGGCAATGGGTACATCATGGGATCCAGATCATCCACCGGGGGTGGTGATTGCCGAAGAGCGTCCTGGCTACCTGTTGGCTGGCCAAGTCCTACGGCTTTCAGAGGTGACCGTCAACCGGCAAGGGGAAGACTGATCGTGAATGATATTATTATTGGCATCGACCTGGGTACTACCAACTCCGAGGTGGCGGTATTTGAAAACGGCCAGCCGCGCCTGATTGGCGACTCCGGGGGCGATCCCATCCTCCCCTCTTTCGTGGGGCTGTCCGAAGACGGGGTACTGCTGGTGGGACAGAGTGCCAGCAACCAGTATGCGGCTGCCCCTGAGCGCAGTGTCAAGTCAGTCAAACGGCTCATGGGACAGGATACCCGGATCGATCTGGGTGGAACCAACTATGCTCCCCAGGAAATTTCAGCGATCATCCTCAAAAGGCTCAAGGAGATGGCCGAATCCGACCTGGGACAACCGGTCAACCGAGCCGTCATCACCGTACCGGCCTACTTTTCGGATGCCCAGCGGCAGGCTACTCGCGAGGCTGGGACCATTGCCGGATTGGATGTGGTTCGGATGATCAATGAGCCCACTGCCGCCGCCCTGGCCTATGAGGCCGGGCATGAAGGAATGCGTGACATTCTGGTTTACGACCTGGGGGGTGGGACCTTCGATGTCTCGATTGTGCGTATGGAACAGGACGTGGTGGAGGTGATTGCAAGTCACGGCGACAATCACCTGGGGGGGGATGATTTTGACCAACTCATCACCAGCCACCTGCTGGAGCAACTCGAAACCACCCATGGGGTGACGCTTTCTCCAGAAAGTCCCGCTCATGCCCGACTGCTGCGTGCCTCCGAAGCTGCCAAACGGGTACTGTCGGAATATCCTTTTGTCAACATCGAAGAGGAATTCATCACCGAAAAGGATGGGGTACCGGTTCATCTGAGCCTGGAATTGTCTCGGGATGATTATGAGGAAATGATCCAGGAACTGGTGGAACGCACCCTGGAGTCGGTACATGCTACCCTGGATGACGCCAAACTGACCCCGGATGCCATCCAGGAAATTCTACTCGTGGGCGGTTCAACCCGCACGCCACTGGTGAGGCGGCGACTGGAGGAGATTTTTCATCGTTCGCCCCGGGGGGAGATCCATCCGGATTTGTGCGTGGCCCTGGGGGCGGCTATCCAGGGGGGAATTGTCAAAGGCGAAGCCGCCAGTGCCGTGCTGGTGGATGTAACCCCCTACACCTTTGGCACCAGCGCCCTGGGGTTTTTGGATGGCATTGAGACCCCTTTCGTCTACGTTCCCATCATCCACCGCAACACGCCGATTCCGGTCAGCCGCGGCCAAGTGTTTTATACCGTGCAGGACGATCAGAAGGTGGTGGATGTAAAGGTCTATCAGGGCGAAAATCCGGATGCCTCGCACAACATTCTGATTGGATCTTTTCGTATCGAAGGATTATCCAAAGCACCAGCCAACAATCCCATCGTCATGACGTTCGATCTGGATCTCAACGGAGTTCTACATGCCTCGGCCCGAGAGAAGATCAGCGGACTGGAGCGCAGCATTACCATTGACAACGCCATGACCCACTTTGAAGCCGAAGAGATGGACCAGGCCCGTTCCCGGGTGGAAGCCTTGTTCGAAAACGAGGAGGTAATCGACAGCACACCCCAGGAGAACATCCCCCAAGGCCAAGAGGATGTCACCCCTGCCCAGCGGCAGCAACATACCGAAGCCCGCGCTCTGGTGGAGAAGGCTGAACGAATGCTTGAAGAGGCCAGTGACGAGGATCGCGACGACATGATCAATTTGATCGAAGAGATCCTTCAGGCTCTGGATAAGGAAAATTTCACGGCGTTGGCAGAAGCCCGGGAGCAGTTGGCGGACATCCTCTACTACATGGAGACCTGAGGGTGGCTGCGCGTTGCGGCCTGTGTCGGGGCTCAGTGGACGACCAGACCGCCATCTGTCGGCGTTGTGGAGCGGATCTGGGGCTTGTTTGGCAGGCCAAATCGACTGCCAATGCCCTCGTCACTTCCGCCATTGGCACCTTGGCCCAGGGTGATTTGGATAAAGCTCGCCATCTCACCAGCCAAGCAGCCCTATATCATAACGACTTTTTTATCCGTCACCTGAATAGCTTCCTGAACCATTCCTGACAAACTATTCCTCACTATTGTCCTCCCCTACGCCTTCCAAAAAAAGGTCTGCTGCTCCTCCCACTCCACTGGAAACGGCTTTTTCAGTTCCGAAATGGTGATCCCCTCCGGCTGACGGCCATCGAGGATGGTATTGCTATCGGTTTCAATATGTCAGATAATTTTGCCAACTGGTACCAAACGGAAATTCACCGTAGCTCGAACATTCAAAGGTAAGCGCTCAATAAAGGGCAGGGTTCCACTATTCATGGCGATCTTTCATTCTGGCTGAAAACCAGACGAATGGAGGCCGGAATGGAAGAAACCAGGCATGATGATCTTTCCCAGGACTTTCCCCAAAAATTTTCACTCAAAATCAAACGCCAGTTGCCCATAGTCCTGTAATTCCGCAACTGGGCCTCACCTGGGAGATCGAGCGCAAACTTCCCGGATTCCGTCGGCCAGGGCATAGAAGCGAAAATCAGGCACGCCGAACACCCGCTTTGATGCTTTCGTCAAATGCGTGGCCAGGATATCCAACTTCAGCCTCGTCCCCAGGATTACAGTCGTGAAAAAGGCTACGGCGTTGACCAGAACCACCATGTTTTGCAGACGCTCATAGGTCAAAACTCGAATATCTTCGAGGCTATAGCTTTGTTTAACAAAACGGATCGCCTCCTCAATGCGCCATCTTGAAAAATAGGCGTTTACCACCCATGCCACATCCTTATGCCGCCGACGAAGGGGAGTATTCGTCAGCAACATCAGTGGCTCTTTACCCAGCCCCTGCACCACCACCATCCACAGGTGGACTTCGGGACGTTCAGGCAAACGGACGGGCCGAAAGCCATATTCCAGATCCACCCTGACCTCTTTGCCATGCTCTTCACGCACGATCCATGATGAGTAGCGTAGCGGGCAGTCCCTGGCCAAATCCGAGGTCGCACGGTGACGCTGGCCCCAAATCAAATGGCGGTTTCCTTTCAGGCGAATGATGAAAGATCTCGAAGCATCCACCATGGGCTCAAGCAGCGCACCACGATCACCACCACGGTCCATTATCCAAACGCCTCGATTTTCACAGGCCGCAGACACTTGCTCCACTGCCATCAGGATTTCCGCATTTTCGCTCAAAAAACCCGGAGCCTCCTGAGAGTATAGGTGGGAGTGGAGCGGAATAATGGCGTTATCCCCATTCTCGACGCCCACCACCTGGCACAACCAATAACCAGAGGCAATCTTTCCCGCGCTGCCATCCCTGACTTTTGCCAGAAATTCCATCTTCTTGGCGTAAGGTTTGGTCAGATCAGATGGATCCAGGATCAGCAAGGTTCGATCCTGGATCCTGCCGGCTCCTTCCCGTAACACTGAAGCGCCCACCTCTTGGCCTATGGTTTCACGAGCTAGATTACGGGATAACCGGGTTTCGGTCTTGGACAGAGGTATCCGCTCTTCCAGCGCACGTCCAATCTCAGTCAGACGAACGCTGCCACGGGCCGCAACGCCATACATCACCTCATCCACCAACCGCCGTGCCACTTTTCCTAAACCGACTGAAAATCTCCCCGAAAAATGGGGCATCTGGGAGCGGATTTTGGTCGCAGTCTGCGGTATCATGAGATGGGGCCTCCTTTTGGTGAGTTGGTGTTCCTGGCTTCGCAACCGGAATCCTACCCCACCGGGGAGCGCCCCTCATCCTGCAAAAAGTCTCTCCAAAAATGCCCATTTCACTTCCAAACCAACATTTTCTCCCATTGAATCATCGTGTTGCGCGCATCAAACCCTGTTTTTTTTGGGGAAAGTCCTGTCATCCCCAGGTTGACCCTGCCTGGATCGGATCTTTTTGGCGTAATCCTCACCGAAATGGAGGGACCATTGGCGAATGGATTCGTAAGTCACGATAACCCCTCGTGAGGCCAGGGTTTTCTCCACGTCTCGAAGCTGAAGGCGAACCGGTGATAGAGCCAAACTGCGTGGCAGATGATCTGGCCTGGAAACCGAAATCCATGGTTAAAGTGAGGCGTCTTATCCATTGGGAAAATCTACCATGGATGCCGTATGGACGCCAAGTTGACAGTCGCGTAGGGAGGCACACCCCTTCCCTCAATTCATTTTCTCCCGCCGGCTCGTTCCACTGCGTCCTGACGCCTCTCTATCGCATCCTTTTTCGCGCGCGCAGATGCCTTTCGGCGTTGATCAACAGCAACCGCTTCTGCCCGTTTCAATGCGCAGTGATGTTTTTCGATTGCCTCTTCTTCCGCTTGTTCCGATGCTTCCACGCGCTTCTTCATCGCCTCATTTTCCGCGCGTAGTTCCTCCTTTTCAAATGCTTGACGGCGGTAATGTCTGAAAAAAATTGGGCACAGAGCCTTGGTCAGCTTGGATAGCTCTTTTTTGCTTGCAGGGATTAATTTATCGCCAGATCCATCTTGGCTGCATATGGATCTGGCTTTGTCATGCATTGAACTTAAAAATTCCTCTCCATATTCCTTCAAACAGTCAGGCGCTCTTTTTTTATTCTCTTCCATAATTTTAGCACTCCCAAATATCAACCAGTCCAGACTTGCTCCTGTTTTATTATGAATGAGAATAAGATGCTCCAAACTTGGCGTTAAACCATCCGTCCAAATCCCAGTGAATTCCTGTTTGGAAAGGCCAATTTTTTCAGCCCAGGCCAATGGATTCTGTTGACCTATCAATCCACCAAGTCTTTTATGGAACGCTACTCTATTAAAGGATTCAGGCATGAGCCCACCCAAACTCTGCATGAGCGTATCTACGAATGACAACTACTGAATGAGCTGAGTTATTCATCCGTCAAACACCATGCTTTCAAGGAACTTTTCAATGGATTCCCTTGCATTTATTATATCATGTTCAAGTGTTTCCGCAATAACAGATATATCTCCAACAGAACCATTCCGGCTTGAGCGCTCCAGGCTTTCTGCAATACTTCCAACCTTTACTGCACCCAACTGCCAGCATGTTCCTTTCAGTCTATGAGATGAGGCCTTTAAGGATTTTACATCATCTTTTTTTATATTATTAAGAATGGCATAGGCTTGTTCAAACATGCCGATGAGGGACACGCGTACAACAGATTCAAAATCTTCTCCTCCCACATCATCTCTAAGCTTCCAAAGCCTTCTTTCATCCACGTCAACCATGCCATCATAGGGCTTTTCGATATTTGCCAACATGGTTCCAGCTTTATTTTCATTGCCCTGCCAGCGGTAGAGAATACGTCGAAGATCGTGCCCACTGACGGGCTTGCATAAATAATCATCCATCCCCGCTGTAATGCAAATGCCCTCATCTCCATCCAGTGCAAACGCTGTCAGAGCGATAACGGTGGAATGATGGGAATGGCCAGCGGATTTTTCCCGGTCCCGTAGATGCTTGACCGCCGTAATGCCATCCATTTTCGGCATTTGAATGTCCATAAAAATGAGTTCATACTTCTTGCGCGATGTCATTTCCAGAACTTCAAGACCATTCTGGGCTAAATCTGGAGACAACCCCATTTTCTTGAAAATTTTCAGGAACACGATTTGATTGACTGGATCATCTTCAGCCAACAGAATCGACGTTGATGGTGAAATAACGGGCTCGGTGATTGCGCGGTTTCGACCTGACTTTATAGCGCGTTTTCTTGTATCGACGGATTCTATTGACGGCTCAATCGATGACTTGCGCTGAAAGGAGTGGTCAAGGTCAACCATCTCCGAGGGAACTCTGCAGAAAAACGCACTGCCTTTTCCCTCCGCGCTTTCTACCCAGATGGTTCCCCCCATGATTTCAATCAGGCGCTTGGAGATGGCCAGCCCCAGACCGGTCCCTCCAAAACGGCGGTTGGTGGTTTTGTCCGCCTGAACAAAATTCTCAAAAATGGCCTCAAGTCTGTTTTCAGGGATGCCAATACCGGTATCCTGAACGATATAGAGCAGAGACGCCGTATCATCATTGCTCTCCGCCATTTTGACGGAAATGGCAATATGACCGTTTTCCGTAAATTTAACCGCATTGCCGACCAGGTTGATCAGGACTTGACGAATTCTGCGAAAATCTCCCTTGACCACATCAGGGACATCCGGGTCCACATATTTTTCCAAAGCGAGTTTTTTTTGCTCAACAGCTGGATAGCGCATGATACTGCGCACGCTTTCGACCAGATCTCTTGGGGAAAACTCCTCTGACAGCAGACCAATTTCGCCGGACTCGATTTTCGCCAGATCGAGGATGTCGTTGATCAAAGTCAACAACGCCTGTCCCGACTCTTTGATGACAGCCATGGCCTCGGCTCTCTCCTCCAAGGAGGTAGAGGCATCCACAAAGTCCGCCATGCCGATGATCGCATTCATCGGCGTGCGGATTTCATGGCTCATGGTCGCCAAAAAGGCGCTTTTGGCCTGGTTGGCCTCCTCGGCCTGCTCTTTGGCGGTTTTCAGCCTTTCTTCAATCTCCTTTCTCTCCGTATCATCACGGAACGTAAAGACCAAACCGGAAACGCCTTTTTCGTGAAATGTGGGAGAAACCGTATAGCTGGCGGGAAAACGGGCCCCTCTTCGACGGTGTAAATATCCATCCAGCACGGAGCGGGGCCTGCCATCCTGCAACGTTTCAACGACCGGGTCATCTTTCAGGCCGATTTTCTCACCTTTGGATGAGACCGGCCTCAAAATTTTCCGTATGTCTTTGCCATGCAGATCTTCCACGGGCCAGCCAAGAAGGTTTGCGGCCGAAGGATTTGAGAAGATGATTCTGCGATGATCGTCAACGCCAAGAATCCCCTCCGCCGCCGAGTCCAGTATCCTGGCGTTGCGTTCAGCAAGCTCGGCAATTTGATCTTCCGTCCGTTTGCGCTCGGTAATGTCAAAAACGACCGTCAGGCAAAGGGCCTGGTCTTTTCCCGGATCTCGCGTCAAACGGCTCTGCAAAAGACAGTGGACAGGCTCTTTCAGCTTTCGTAGAAGTTGCAACTCATCGCTGGCGCTTTCAAACCTGAACGCCCGTTGAAAATGTTCACCCAGTTTTTTGCGCATCTCTCTGGGAACATAAGGAAGAAACGGCTTTCCCATGAGTTGGCTTTTGGCGATGCCAAGAAGTTCAGCAGCCGCATGATTGGTCTCAATAACTTTTTGCCAGTGGTCCACAACAAAATAGGCCACTGGTGAATCCAGAAAAAGCAGTGAATATTTTTCCAGGAGGGTTTCCATCCGTTCCCGGGTCAGAAGCAACTCGTCATTCTGACTGCGCAACTCTTCCTGATGGGTATTGAGATCTTCCAGGGTGCGTTCGAGTTGAGCCTCCAGGTCAGAGAAACGGGATTCCCGCAGCTTAAAGTCGGCGACCTGTTCTTTCAGGCGTTTGACCTCCTGCTCAACCTCTTTCCGGCTTTTGGTGGTTTTAGACATGGCCTAACAATTTCTCATCATCGAAAATGGTTGAAAAGCCCAGACATGCGGGCTGAAAATAATATACACTTCAATGACGAAATGCGATACGGTTTCAGGGACTTGATTCCGTTTTTAGTAGACTTTAAGTAGAGCTGATAGATCTTTAACGTAGAAAATAGAGGTTTTTATTCTTCAACCTCTGGAGGAAACCATGCCCCCTCGTAAAACAGGCGCAACGCGCAAAGCCACCGCAAAACGGAAAACCGCCTCCGACCTGGACGCCTCAAAAAAGCCAAGCGCGGGCGGGGAAAAGTCGACGAAGAAAAGTTCGGCCGTGAAAGATAAAATTTTCGTGGTGGGCATTGGCGCGTCAGCGGGCGGCTTGGAGGCCCTGCGCCCATTGGTGGCCAAACTTCCCGCCAATGCGCACATGGGCTATGTGGTCGTCCAACATATGGCCCCTCAATACCGGAGCATGATGGTGGAGCTTCTGGCGCGGGAGACTAAAATTCCCGTCATGGAGATCAAGGACAAAACGCCCATTTCCCCTGGCGTCATCCACATCACGCCTCCCAACCACGATGCGGACATCAAGGATGGCGTCCTTTTTCTCAAACCCCCCACCAACCCGGTGGGCCCCAAACCCTCCATCGATAACTTCTTCTCCGCCCTTGCGGAAGATCAGGGTGAAAAAGCCATCGGTGTCATCCTCTCTGGTACAGGCTCCGACGGCGCGCTTGGCATGCGCACCATCAAGGCGCATGGCGGATTTACTCTGGTCCAGGACCCGGAAACGGCCAAATACAACGGAATGCCTTTGGCGGCCATTGAAACCAATCTGATCGACTTGATCCTCTCCCCGGACAAGATAGGCATCAATCTACCTGATATTGTCCAGACTCCCGGCAAGCTTCTTGAGCTGATGGATGATGAAAAGTCCGGCTTGTCGGGTCTTGATGAAATTTTCGCCCTGGTCCGTAAACGTACGGACATCGATTTTTCGAAATACAAACAGACCACCCTATGCCGCCGTATCGAACGCCGCATCAACGCCACGGGAACCAGGGATCTTCCCAGCTACGTCCTGCACATGCGGGACAACCCCGCCGAGGCTGAAAGCCTGGCCAAGGACGTTCTTATCTCAGTTACGGGTTTTTTCAGAGATAAAGAAGCCTTCCTGGTCATGAAAGAGGTTCTTCAGGAGATCGTCCATAACAAGGAACCTGGAGATGAAATACGCTTTTGGGTTCCCGGTTGCGCCACCGGTGAGGAGGCCTACTCCATCGCCATTCTGCTTTCGGAACTTCTGGGCATCAAAGTGGGAAGTTACAAGGTGCAGATATTCGCCACCGATATCGACCTGGAGGCGTTGGAAGCGGCGCGGAAGGGCATTTATCTGGAAGCGGCGCTGAAAGAGGCGCCGCCACAATACATCGACCGTTATTTTACCAAGAAGGGCGACAAGTTTCACGTCTCCAAGGATTTGCGCGAGTTGGTCGTTTTTGCCCGCCAGGATCTCGCCAAGGACCCACCGTTTGTCCGCGTGGATCTCATCACCTGCCGCAACGTTCTGATCTATTTCAATCAGGAACTCCAGGATCGGGTTTTTTCATCCTTCCATTTTGCTTTGGCTTCCTCCGGTTACATGTTTCTTGGCAAATCGGAAGCCCTGGGTCAGAGCGCGGACCTTTTTTCGACCTCCAATGCCAAATACCGTATCTACCAGAAAAAGGTCGGCGTCGGTGATCGATTCGGTCGCGCCCCGCTTTCGGATCGTCCCAAGCCCATCTGGCCGGGGTCGCACAAATCGCCGGATCAGAAAAAAATCAGCGTCGAAGAGGCCATGCGCACCACCATCATGCGCATTTACGCCCCGAAAAGCCTGATGGTGGGAGATGACGGTTCGGTCTATCAGATCAATGGCGATGTGACCGGATATATGATTTTGGGCTCCGGCAAGGGGGATCTCAACGTCACGCGCATGTTGATTCCGGAATTGCGTGGCGAATTCTGGGCTCTGTTCTCTCAAGTCAAGAAAACCGGCGACTCGGCCATCGGCTCCATCAAGCCGATCGTTTTCGGCGGAATGCGCAAAGGCGTGCGCATGGGCATTCACCCCGCCACGAGGGTTTCACAAATCAGCAGTCTTTATCTCATTGGCTTTGAAGAGTTCGACATCCCGGAGAAAAACGATTCTACCGAAGCGAGCGATGGCGTCAATTTAGACACGACCAGGGTTCCTGAACTGGAGCAGGAGTTGGTGGCCACCAAGGAGCATTTGCAAACCGTCATCGAGGAGTTGGAAACCTCCAACGAGGAACTGCAAGCCTTGAATGAGGAGTTGCAGGCTTCCAATGAGGAGATGCAATCCACCAATGAGGAGTTGGAAACTGCCAATGAAGAGTTGCAATCCACCAACGAGGAACTGACCACCGTCAACGAGGAGTTGCAGACCCGGACCTCGGAGTTGATGGTCGCCAACAGCGACCTTGAAAACATGCAGAAAAACGTCGGTTACTCCCTCATCATCGTCGACCCCAAATTGCGAGTAAAACGGTTTTCGCCGGCCGCCGTAAAATATTTCGGGTTGGCGGCGGAAGATATCGGAGAGGTTATCACTGCCGCCCCTTCCCATCTGGATATCAAATATCTGAAACAAAAATTGGCGAAGGTCATCGCCTCCGGCAAGGAACACCAGGAGGAAATCCTGACCGACACGCTCTCCTTGTGGTTCAGAATCGTGCCCTACTACTCTTTGGAGAACAAAATCGAGGGGGCGGTCATCGTCATCATCGATCAATCTGAAATCTACAACATTCGCCAGGAGTTGGCCCACAGCGAACGCCTGCAACGCCTGATATCCGACTCCATGCCCATGGGCGTGGCGTTGATTGGGCCGGATCAGCGGGTCGTCAATGTCAATCACAGGCTTCTGGAGTGGTTTGGCAGCGGTAAGGATATTCTCGGAAAACGCCTTTTTAACGCTTTTGGACGAAAAATCTACGATCACTTGAAACCAGGCGTTGCCAAAGCTTCCGAGGGCGAATCAACCAGCATTGAGTTGGAACACTCCCCCACAGGGAAGGATATCCAGACGTTTCAACTGCTCATGGTTCCCCACCTGGATGAAAAAAGGCGGTCTACCGGCGGTTTTATACTGATTTTTGAAAATGTGACCGCACTGACGACGGCTCGAAAGGAGCTTCAGCTCTCTCGGGAAAGATACCGCACTCTGGCGGAGTCCGGCATCCAGGGCGTATTGATCCACCGAAAAGGCGTGCCTGTTTACTGCAACCACGCCTTCGCCCGTTTTTTCGGTTATACGGACCCGGAACAGGTGGTGGACATGAAAGACGTCAACAACCTTCTGCCCACCAAAGAGCGCCGAAAGGGGATCGCTAAATCCAAACTGTTCGGTTCAGGACATGCGCCCGCCGTTCATGAGGCCCGGGGGCTGGACAAGGATGGCAAGGCCGTTTCCTTGATGGCCTCGTCCCGGGTGGTCAATTGGGAGGGACAATTGGCGATTCAGACGGCTGTCGTGCGCTCGGAACCTGAATCCGGAGCTTGAATACGATATATTGATAATCCTAAATCCGGCAGTTGGGCGTGTGTGGCTGGTGCAGGATATTGGTTCGCATAGTGAATTGGGAGAAATCGCCGTCACCTGATTGGTCACAAGATTTTCTCCCGATTTGCTTGGTGGATCAAGAGGCTGGGGCATGTGCGTACGCCCAACTGCCGGATTTAGGATAATGTACCAGATGGACTTTTCCATCCACGAATGCCCTGGAGGCTCCAATGGCTGAAAAAGGCCGAACCACGAAACGACGTTCCGCCAAAACGTCTTCCACCAAAGGTCGGCGTCCCAAAGCCAGGACAGAGAAAAACGATCTTTTCGTCGTCGGCATCGGCTCCTCGGCTGGCGGGCTGGAGGCCATCCGGCCGCTTGTTTCTCACCTTAAACACCCCAAACCGCTGACCTACGTCATCGTTCAGCATATGGCCCCCCAATACAGAAGCATGATGGTTGATCTGGTGGCGCGGGAAACGGAACTTCCCGTGGTTCAGGTCACCGACGGAATGCCTCTGGAGCCCGACAAGATCTTCATCACCCCACCCAACTCGGATATCGAGATCAAACAAAGCGTTCTCTATTTGAAGCCGACATCCAATCCGGTGGGCCCAAAGCCTTCCATAGACAACTTTTTTTCCTCCCTGGCCGAGGATCAGGAGCAGAACGCCATCGGCGTCATTCTATCCGGCACCGGTTCGGACGGCTCCATGGGCATCCGTTCCATCAAAGCCCACGGCGGTTTTTGCGTGGTCCAGGATCCCAAGACCTCCAAATACAACGGCATGCCTCTGGCGGCTCTGGAGACCAATCTGGTGGACGTGGTTCTGCCCCCGGACCAGATCGGAACACATCTGGCGGAGATGATCCAGTTTCCCACCCGGGCCTACGAATTGATGCAGGAACGGGAGAGCGGAAAATCGGCCCAGGACGAAATACTCGCCCTGGTCAAGAAACGGACGGAGATCGACTTTTCCAACTATAAGGTCGCCACTGTCTGCCGCCGGATCGAGCGCCGCCTGGTGGCCACGGGCAAGCGCGACATCGACGACTATCTGGCCTACATGAAGGAAAATCCCCAGGAGGCCGAGGCGCTTTCCAAGGACGTACTCATCTCCGTCACCTCCTTTTTCAGGGACAAAGTCGCCTTCAACCAGCTTGAGGAGGCCATTCGCGTCTTCGCCAATGAAAAATCCTCCGGGGATGAAATCCGGATCTGGGTTCCCGGCTGCGCCACCGGTGAGGAGGCCTACTCCATCGCCATCCTTCTTGCTGAAGAGTTGGGCGCGCGCCTGGGCAGCTTCAAGG
The DNA here is from genome assembly GCA_015232395.1 of Magnetococcales bacterium. Taxonomy (NCBI): domain Bacteria; kingdom Pseudomonadati; phylum Pseudomonadota; class Magnetococcia; order Magnetococcales; species Magnetococcales bacterium. Next base: position 21,794 of record JADFZT010000020.1, read on the forward strand.
TTCAGATTTTCGCCACGGACATCGACATGGAGGCCCTGGCGCGGGCCCGGCAGGGCATTTTTCTGGAATCCTCCCTCAAGGAGGTGGAACAGGAACTGATCGACAGGCATTTCACCAAACATGGGGACAAGTTCCAGATTTCCAAGAATCTTCGGGATATCATGGTCTTTGCCCGCCAGGACCTGATCCAGGATCCGGCCTTCGTGCGTTTGGACCTCGTCAGTTGCCGCAACGTCCTGATCTATTTCAATCAGGAGCTGCAAGATCACGTATTCAGGCAATTTCAATTTTCCCTGAACACCAACGGTTATCTGTTGTTGGGCAAGTCCGAATCCCTGGGCTTCAACGCCGAAATGTTCATCCGCGTCAGCGCAAAAGGGCGACTGTTCAGGCGAAAGCCCGGCATGCCAAAAACTCTGCTTCGTACCGTGCTGCCAGCCATGCCGCGTGGCAAATCCATCCCCGAGGCCAAGCGAAAACGGACCATTGAAGAGGTGATGCAGGCGGCCTATCTGAAAGAATTCGCGCCCAAGGGCATGATCATCAGTGAAGACGGCCTGATCCACCAGATAAATGGCAAGATCAGTCCTTACCTTGATATTTCCTCCGGTCGCGCCGAGATGAATTTGACCCGTATCCTGATTCCGGAGTTGAGGGGCGAGTTCTGGGCCGTTTTTACCAAGGCCAAGAAGGAGGGAAAAAGCGCCAAAGGCATCTCTCGGATCGTCAGCGTCGGCAGGAAAGAGCTGGTGGTCAGCCTCTCCATTCATCCCTGTGAACAGGTGGAAGAGTACACGCCTCTTTTCCTGGTCTGTTTCAACGAAACGCCGCTGGACGCCAAAGCGGAAAACGTCGCCGATGCCAACGACGAAGCCGCCAAAAATGGTGCGGTCAGGGTGACGGAACTGGAACAGGAACTGGTCGCCACCAAGGAGCATCTGCAAACCGTCATTCAGGAACTGGAAACCTCCAATGAAGAGTTGCAGGCCCTGAACGAGGAGTTGCAGGCTTCCAACGAGGAGATGCAGTCCACCAACGAGGAGTTGGAAACCTCCAACGAGGAGTTGCAGTCCACCAACGAGGAGTTGACCACCGTCAACGAGGAGCTGTCCGTCCGCACCACCGAATTGCTGGAGACCAACAACGACCTGGAGAACATCCAACGCAACGTCGGTTATTCACTGGTCATCCTGGACACGAAGCTGCGCATCAAACGCTATACCCAGCAGGCCGTTCGTCTTTTCGGTCTGACGCCGGACGATCTCGGCCAACTCATCACCTCCGTGCCGGGCCCCGTGGAGATCAAGGACTTACGGAAAAAACTGGTGGAAGCCATGGGTATGGAGAGCGAAATCAGCGAGGCGGTTCATGCGGGGGGACGTGCCTATTGGATGCGCATCGTTCCTTACCGCACTAAGGAGAATGAAATTGATGGCGTGGTCATCGTCCTGGCGGACCAGACGGAACTGATGGAGGCGCGGGCGACACTCGAAAAGAGCGAACGGCAACTTCGCTTGGTCACCGACGCGCTGCCCATAGCGGTCGCCTTTGCTGGAGACGATCAGAAGATCAATCTGGTTAACGCCGTGTTTCAAAAATGGTTTCAGCCCAACAAAAAACCGGCGGTCAACCGAAAACTCTCCGGAGTCATCGGTCGCAAGCTTCACGGCGTATTGAATCCACTGATCAAGGAGGTTATTGGAAAGAACGTGATGCGTGGAGCCGAATTGGAAGTGAACATGCCCAAGATCGGTCCTAGAACGTTGCACGCCCAGATCGCCCCCCTGGCCGCAAAGGATAAGGGGAAAGCTTCCTCTTTCATCCTCATTTTTGAAGATACGACGAATCTCCGGGAAGCTATAAAGGATCTGAAAACGACGCGGGAACGCTACCGAACTTTGGCGGAGGGATCACTCCAAGGCCTCGTCATCCATCAGGAGGGCCGGTCTATCTACGCCAATCACGACGTGGCGAAAATTTTTGGATACGCCGAACCGGAGGAGATCCTCAAGCTTGATGGCGTTGGCGCGCTCTTCAGCGACGCCGTGGGCAAGGGCGGTTCCACGCGGAATTATCCGTTTCCGACCGGGCACGCGCCGAAAAAGGTCCGGGCGATGGGACGAAAAAGGGATGGAAAAAACGTTCCCCTGCTGGTTTCATCCCAGATCGTGAAATGGGATGGAAGACTGGCGATCAAGACCGCCGTGGTGGATCTGTCGAATGAATGAAGCCGAGGAATAGACGCCGCGAGCTGAGGTTGATGTAAAACCCTATTTAGGCATCAGCTCGAGCTGTTCCAGAATCTCCACGAGTTGATTGAAATCGACCGGTTTTCTCAGATAGCTGTTCGCGCCCAGATCATACCCCCGAACCACGTCGCGCTCCTCATCCGAGTTGGTGAGAATGATCACCGGCGTGTCCCGGGTGCTCTTCTCTTCCCGGATCCGTTTCAGAACCTCCAGACCATCAATTTTGGGCAGCTTCAGATCCAATAAAACCAGTCGAGGAAGAGGATTTCCGGCCGATTCTGCCGCAAACAGATAGTCCAGCGCTTTCTGCCCATCCTTGGCGACCGTAATCCGTTTTTTATCCACGCCACTTTTTGAGAAAGCATGCATGGCGATTCGGACGGCCGCCGGATCATCTTCCACCAACAAAATGATGTCGTTAGGAGTCATGATCGATAACCTCTCTGGAAAAAATGGAATGATATCACAAAAAAAGCATGATGCGCCAAATATCGCCGCGGTTTCATCTTAAGGCTCTTTGAAGCGCTTTCCCAAAGTAAAATAAAAAACGGCTCCCTCACCGGGGGCCGATTCCGCGCGAATGGTTCCACCGTGCCTATGGATGATGCGTTGAACGGTGGTCAAGCCGATACCCGACCCCTCGAATTCCTCCGGCTCATGCAGGCGCTCAAAGGGCTCAAACAGGCGATTTGAAAATTTTGGATCAAATCCACAGCCATTATCCCGAACATGAAATTCCATCCGGCCCTGGTCGACCTCGCTCCCACCGAAAACAATGCGGCCATTTTTGGTTCCAACCGTAAATTTCAAAGCGTTGGAAATGAGATTTTCAGCCACAACCGCCAACAGGTCCGCATCCCCTTCGACCTTCAGGTCGGGCGTTATTTCCACAAGGATAGGCTCTGTTTCAGGATGCGCCGTTTTGCGCTCCCGTACGGCCTTTTCCATCAAGGCGGACAGATCGACCTGCTGTTTTTTGAACAAAACTCTTGTGGAACGGGCCAGTTGGAGATAATCACCCACCCGTTTTTTCATCTGCAGGGCGCTACCATTGAGCCATTCAAGGTGTTCCCGGCCGTCAGGATCAAGCTGATCCAGGTGCTCTTCGAGAAGTATTTTTGAAAACCCCAAGGCGTTATTGATCGGAGCCCGCAGATCGTGGGCCACCGAGTAGGAAAAAGACTCCAACTCCTTGTTGGCCGCCTCCAGTTGCCGGGTTCGCTGGGCCACGCGGTTTTCCAGGTTGAGATTCAAATCCCGCAGTTTTTCCTCGGTCTCCTTGAGTTCGGTTATATCGTGAACCGTGCCCACCATGCGCACCGCCTTGCCCGCATTATCGCGCGTGATCTCCCCCTGTTCGTGGACGATTCTTTGTTCGCCGTCCGGACGAACCACACGATGCTGAACTATGTAGGCCGTATCGGGATCCCGTAAAGCGGTGTCAACCGCTTGAACAACCATCTGGCGATCCTCTGGATGGACAGCACCAAGGAACGCTTCATAGGTTGCAGCAAAGGTCTGGGAATCCAGTCCAAAGATTCGGAAGACTTCTCCAGACCAATACAAGGTATTACCAGCGATATCCCAATCCCAATGGCCAAGATGAGCGATCTCCTGGGCTTTGGCCAACCTGGCCCGACTCTCCCGCAGGTCATCATCGGCTTTTTTGCGTTCCGTCACATCCCTGAATATGCCTTGAATGACCTTCCTCTCCCCCAAGTCGGTCACGCCGGCGCGGATTTCCACGGGAATATGCCGTCCATCACGATGGAGCACGACAATATCCGTGACCACCCCTGAGCCGGAGTTCACATGCTCTTTAAAGAGGGATTGGTAAATTTCCGCTTTTTCAGGAGGATGGAGTTGGGTTTGAGACATGCCGATGATCTCTTCGACGGGACGCCCCAATAGATTGGCACCCGCCTTGTTCGCATCCAGAATCACGCCCGTTTGAGCATCCGCCACGAATATGGCGTCATTGGCGAACTCCATGAGCAGGCGGTATTTTCTCTCCGACTTGCTCAAAGCCTCCTCGGCCTGTTTTCTCTCTGTGATATCCTTCGACATGAGAACGTAGCCCAACAGATCGCCCGCTTCATCCAGAATGCCGGAGGCCCTGGATTCGATGATTTTACGTGCGCCATCCTCTTCCTTGTCCACCTGATAGATATGCTCGCCATCAGTGTGAATCCGGCCTATACCACGTTCGAAACGGGGCAGAGCCACGCCTTCCCATTCATGAATCTCCATCACTGTGTGACCAATGACCTGATTGGGCGCATAGCCGAACAGCTTTTCCGCAGTGGGGTTAAAATAACGAATGACAAATATTTCATCGGTGGCGATGATGGCAGTATCCAAGGCGGAACGGAGGATGTTGTCCAGATAGACCGCCTTTTCCCGTATTTCCCGTTGGGCGCGCTCAAGCTCCTCACCGCTTTTGCGCAACACTTCCGTCTCCATGATTTTCTGGACCATCGGCTCGGAAACGCGGAAAAAAACAAATGCGCCAACGCCAATGATCACTATGGAAATCACCAAAAGGACCGCACCGGCGCGTATGAAAGGTCCCTGGATCTCTGTCAGATCGATTTTGGCAACGACGCCCAGGTTCAAAACGGCGACCGGCTCATGGGCGGCCAGAACGGTCACGCCCCGATAGTCGGGGGCGATGATCGTTCCCGACTGCCCCAAGAGCGCGCGCCGCATGGGTTCCGCGAGGTGAAGCTCTCCAAGTTCCTTGTGAAACGGAACGGATTCAGGCTGATCCAGATCATGATGACGATGTCGGAGAACAAAAGCGATTTCTTCTCCATCGCGGCGCGCCAGGACAAACTCCCCAGACTCCCCAAAACCTTTAAAATCATCATGGGCCTGGCGTATCTGATCAATCGTGGCCTTGAAGGCGCCTCCCGGATAGTCCTGATTGTGCGTTTGATTGAATCGGGCAACCGCTTCCATCAACCTTGTCCGGCTTTGGGCGGTCTCGGTCAAACGCGCCCGAGCCTCCTCGAAAGCCGTTTCATAAAGAACGACCAATGAAATCCCACCAATGGTCATGGCTACGACGGCCATGATCAAGATCAACGGAACAATCCGCCGCCATTCCGTAGAGCGTGGGCTCATCACGTCATCATCCCCCATCGGCACCGCTCTTCGCAGGCGCGACATCCGATTTTTTCAGGTATTCCACAAGCTCGGGCACGGGCAAAGGGCGACTGAAGAAAAATCCCTGCATGCGTTGGCACGCGTGATTGTTCAAAAACTCCCCCTGACTTTGCGTCTCGATCCCTTCAGCCACCGTCCCAAGTCCCAAACTGTGGGCCATGGAGATGATGGCGCGCACAATCGCCGCATTGTCCGAGTCGTCTGGAAGATCCTGAACAAATGAACGGTCGATTTTCAACGTATGGATGGGAAACCGTTTCAGATAGCTGAGGGACGAGTAGCCCGTGCCAAAATCGTCAACGGAAATGGCAACGCCCATCTTCCGAATCTCATTCAACTTGACGATGGCCGCATCCACATCATTGGCCAACATGCTTTCGGTGATCTCAAGCTCCAGAAGTTGGGCGGGTAGACCTGATTTATTTAGCGCCGCTTGCAAATGTTCAATCAGTTTTGGATGTTGCAGTTGGTGGACGGAAAGGTTGACTGAAACAGGTAAAGCCGGAAGGCCTCCCTTCATCAAATCAACCACTTGACGGCACGCCGATTCAAGTACCATTTGTCCAATTTCACGGATTAATCCCGTCTCCTCGGCTACAGGAATGAACTTTTCTGGAGAGATCAACCCCGCGCCGGGCCGGTTCCACCGAACAAGTGCTTCCAGGCCGATGATCCGGCGGGTCTTAAAATCCACTTTGGGTTGGTAGTGTAACGTAAACTGCTGCTGGTCGATCGCCTGCCGCAAGCCATTTTCAATATCCATGCGCCGCACGGCCCGGACATTGAGTTTTTCAGTAAAAAAAGCATAAGCGTTGCGGCCTGAATCCTTGGCGTGATACATGGCAGCATCGGCATTTTTGATCAACGTTTCGGAATTCTCCCCATCCTCGGGATGGATCGCGATGCCAATGCTGCAACCCGCCACGATATTTTGTCCTTCCAACTCCACGGGACGCTTGAGCGCTTCCAAAATATTGTGCGCCACATGGGAGACAGCGGCGGCGTCATCCACATCGGTCACAATCACGGTAAATTCATCCCCGCCCAATCGGGAGACCGTATCGGACTCGCGCACGCAGGAACATATCCGCTTGGCCATGACCACCAGCAATTGGTCTCCGGCCGCATGCCCCAGGGTGTCATTGACATTTTTGAAATGATCCAAATCGAGAAACAGCAACGCCACCTTGGTCTTGCGCCTGTGCGCGGTCTTGAATTCATGTTCCAACCGCGTTTTAAAAAGCGTTCGATTGGGTAGATTGGTCAATCCGTCATAAAAGGCGAGCCTCTCCAGTTCTTCCTCGGCGTTTTTTACGACGCTGATATCCGAAAAAACGCCAATGCACTGGGTTGGCTTTTGAGAGTTGTTTTTTACCGTATTGATGGTCAACCACTTGGGATAGACCTCACCATTTTTACGGCGATCCCAGATTTCCCCCTGCCAATATCCCTCTTTCCATATTTTTTGCCACATATCGGCGTAAAACGCGCGATCGTGACGGCCCGATTTCATGAAGCCTGGATCCCGGCCCACAACCTCGTCGGAAGCGTATCCGGTAATTTTCGTAAAAGCCGGATTCACCTCAATGATCTTATTGGCCGCGTCCGTAATGACGATGGCCTCAGCCGTGCTGTCGAACACCTGAGCCGTCAGTCGGAGCCGGTCATTGAGCATGCGCAACTCTCGGGTTCTCTCATCGACCCGGCGCTCAAGATCGTCGTGCGCTCGTTGAAGAGCCTCCTCGGAACGTTTTCGCTCGGTGATGTCCCGGAAGGTCATGACCAGGCCGGAAACGGCGTTCTCTTCCATGGTCGGCGCCGTCACGTACTCCACCGGGAACAGGTCGCCGTTCCGCCTTTGAAAGCAGTGTCCGCTGACAGAGTGAACCGCGCCATCCCGGAGCGTACGGGTTACGGCGAAGTCCTTGTCCGAAACAAGAGCGCCGTCGAGGTTTCTCGGCCTTAAAATTTCTCTGGAATTTTTCCCAAGAAGGGAGGAATCCGCCCACTGCAACGCCTTTTCCGCCGCCGGATTGGCGAAAACGATCCGCCCATCGCCGCCAATGCCCACAATTCCTTCCTCGGCGGCATCCAATATGCGCCGGTTGCGCTCGGACAGTTGGGCGATGCGCTGTTCATTGCGTTTACGTTCGGATATGTCGAACACCACGGTAAGACAGACCGGTTTTCCACTTTCCGGATCGGTAATCCGATGGCTTCGCACGATACAGGGAATCGGATCTCCATCAGCGGGAGACAGCTCGATTTCATCCACCGCCTGGTCACCGTCGAATACCCGCTTGAAATGATGTCCGAGCGTTTCGGCGTGAGTACGATTCACAAGGGAGATGAGAGGTTTTCCCAACAGGAACTCTTTGGCGACGTTGAGAAGCCGCGCCCCGGCCTGGTTGGATTCCACAACCCGCTGACGCTGGTCGAACACAAAATATCCTACGGGAGAGTCCTCAAAGAGGACGGAATATTTACTGAAAAGAGATTCCAGTTTTTCCCGGGACCGCGCCAATTCCTCATTCTGAACGCTTAACTCTTCCTGGTGAATGCCCAGATCATACAATGTGGCGTCCAGTTGCCGCTCAAGATCGACCAGCCGCAACTCATTGCCTTTATATTTTTCCAGTTTGATCCTGAGACCGTCAATTTCGCTCCGAATCTCTTTTTTGCTTTTGGTGGTTGTCATTGCGTAGATTTTTACGTTTAAAGTTTACTGTTTTATTGCGGACAATTTCAGGCGGAGGCCAACTCTGAACGGAGCATCTTTTCCGCCTGATCACATTCCTTTACTAACTTCGGCATAAGCTTGGCCGCTTTCTTGACCTTCCCGGACCGTGCCAGATCATCTATTTCCTCCACCAGTTTGGCCAATCCTTCCATGCCCACTTGGCGGCTGGCGCTCTTGAACGGATGGGTTTCAAGATGCATGGCCTCGCCATCCAACTGTTCCGCCGCTCTCCGTATGGCCTTGCACCGCTGCGGCAGGACCTCAAGAAAAAGGTCGACAACCATGGAAAAATCCTCGCCCATATCCTGCCGCAAACGCTCCAGAACGGAACGATTGATGGAGGGTTCCTCCGACGGCAATGGAAGCGCATCCGTTTCTGGCGCCAGCCACCGCAGGAGCGCCATCTTCAGATCCCGGGGCATGAGCGGTTTGGTCAGAAAGTCATCCATGCCCGCCTTGAAAGAGGCGTCCCGATGTTCCTCCAGAGAGTAGGCGGTCACGGCAATGACGGGAGTGCGCTGATCCGTCTTTCGCTTTGTTTCAAACTTTCGGAACAGCTTGCATGCGGTCAACCCGTCCATTTCGGGCATCTGTATATCCATCAATACCAGGTCAAAATGGGTGTTCTTCATTTTGTCGAGGGCCTCACGCCCATTTTTAACGACATCGGCGACCACGCCACACTTCCTCAATATGCCCAGTGTCAAAGCCCGGTTGACCGGGTCGTCTTCGGCGACGAGGATTTTAGCTTCGGGGGGAATCTCCTGGTGGGTATCGGTCTGAAATGTCAATGGAGCGGGCTGGACCAGTGGCTGGCATGCATCGGAAGTAGTCAGCGGGAAAGTAAATGAAAAAGCGCTGCCTTCGCCCAGAACGCTCTCCACGTGAACGTCTCCGCCCATCCAGCGGACAAACCTTCGGCAGATGGCCAGCCCCAATCCCGTTCCGCCATGACGCCGCGTGTCCGAGGAGTCCACCTGAGTAAAAGGGTGGAATATCCGTTCCAGGTTTTCCTTGGCGATGCCGACGCCTGAGTCCGTAACGGTAAATTTCAAAGCGTGTATTTCCGAGGGATCTTCTACCACGCCCACCGAAAGCCGTATCTCTCCATCGGATGAAAACTTAACGGCGTTGCTCAACAAGTGCAAAAGCACTTGCCTGAGGCGTCTCTCGTCACCGTTGATGATTGCAGGAACGCCATCATCAACGGATGAGACCATTGAAATCCCCTTTTTCTTGACTACGGGAGACAAAATAGACAACACACCCCGTACCAGTTCAGATAGATTGATGGAGGATCGCGCCAACACCTGTTTCCCCGAGTCCAGACTCGAAAGCTCCAGAATATCGTCAATGAGGGTTAGCAATCCGCGTCCGGATTGTTGAATCGTGCCAACGAAATCCAATTGCTCCTCATCAAGATCGGAACCGGCGAGAAACCCCGCCATGCCCATGATGGCGTTCATGGGGGTGCGTAACTCATGACTGGCGATGGAAAGAAACTCCGACTTGGCCCGGTTTCCCGCTTCAGCCTCGTCTTTGGCCTGTACCAAAGCCTCCTCAAACAATTGACGCTCGGTGATGTCCCGGAAAGTGATCACCAGGCCGGAAATGTTTCCTCCATCAAAGGTGGGAGCAACAACGTACTCAACAGGAAAACGCCGTCCGCTCTTCCGCTTGAACTTCTCGCCCGTGACTTGTCGGACATCTCCATCCAATTGGGTTTGAACAATAGCCCATTGCCCCTTGGAAACCTTCTTTCCGTTCTGCCCAAGAGGTTTGAAGAGTTGAAACGGCTCCTGCCCCAACATGTTTTCAATGCCCCATTTCAGGATTTTTTCCGCCGCCGGATTGGCAAAGGCGATCAGACCTTCGCCATCGATGCCAATAATACCCTCTCCAGCCGAGTCAATGATTCTCCGGTTTTGCTCGGCCAGATAGGCGATCTTCTGTTCGGCCTTTTTTCTTTCTGAAATATCAAAAACAACAGTCAGGCAGACCGGTTTTCCCGTTCCCGGGTCCGTGATTCTCTGGCTGTGAAAAATAGTGGGAATGGGCAACTGCTGTTTCGAGCCAAGGATAATTTCATCGGTGGCATGGTTGGACTGCATGACGCGGCGAAAATGCTCGCCAATCACCGAAATGGACTTTCTTGGCAAATGTCTTATAAGGGTTTTTCCGACAAGATCAGATCCAGCGCTCTGTAGAAGAAAAACGGCGGCTCGGTTGGCTTCAAGAACCCTTTGCCGGGTATCAAAAACGAAGTATCCAACGGGAGAATCTTCAAAAAGGACCGAATATTTAGCCAGAAGTCCCTCAAGCTTTTCATGGGCCTGGTTCAGTTGCTCATTCTGGGTTCGCAACTCCTCCTGGTGAATTCCAAGATCGTAAAGCGTTCTTTCAAGTTGGGTTTCCACATCTTTAAGGCGTAGCTTATCTTTCTTGTACGCCTCCATCTGCTTGCGCAGCCGGGAGATTTCCGCATCAATTTCATGGCTGGTTTTCGTCGTCATCGTTCTTCCAACCCTATTTTTTTCAGGTTGGCCCGCTGCCGGACGATCTCCTTGAGCCAGGAAAACTGAACCGGTTTTTGCAGAACCATCACATCATCGGGAACGCCTCCCTTCGCCTGGATCTCCCGGGCTTCTAGAATGGTGATCACAATCAAATGAATGGCGCGCATTTCATGGTCGTTTCTCAATTCCTTAATCATGCGGAACCCATCGAGATCCGGCATGGCAAGATCGGTAATGATCAGATTGGGCCTTTTCTTGGCGACCTGGATGAGCGCTTCGACTCCGCTGGAGGCGACATCAAGATGAATGGGAAACTCCCATTTCCTCAAATGCATTTTGTACGTCGCCAACATTCTTGGATCATCATCGACGACCAGCAGGTGGAAAGGGCTTGAGTCCCTGTTGCCCCTGGTCCCGCCAGCCCGCTGATCCAGAAGAGCCAAGGCTGATTTTTTCAAAATACGGCGATGCCCGCCAGGGGTTCTCCAGGCCTCAAGAAGCCCTTTTTCAACCCACTGATGGATGGTCTGAACCGCCACGCCAAAAAGTTTTGCCGCTTCACTTGCGGTCAGGACAGGTTGCTCGCCCGGTCTGGTCATCAGAGATGTCATGATTGCTCACCTGCTCGCAAATGAACTATAAGGTGAAATATAGAGGTTTAGTAGAGATTTTGGAAAAAAATGTTATACATGAATATTTAAACCACGGCAAGGGGATCAGTTAACCGCCAAAAACAGATGATTACATTTAAAAGCAATGCGTTGATTAGTTTTTTGTAGCATCATGATTTGCAAGAAATCGTTATTTCTCCAGCCATTATCTTGCAAATCATGAAGCCGACAAGAAGCCGAATCGACCCTCAGAACAGGTTGTTTGACACCTGTCCCTCCCGAAAACTTCGTATGGCCCAATTTGGGGTGCCAACCCAGGGACCCTGCGCCACATTTCTCTGGACATAAGGACTGATAGACAGGTGTCCATTCCGAATACCCAATCTGGCCCAATTTCGGACGCCGACCGACAGGCCATTGGCCACATTTCGCTGGACGTAGCGGATGATTTTCGGGACAATTTGGTCAGGCAGTGAGGTTTCTGGACCGTTGCACGTCCTCTTCCCAGCGGATCAGGCATAGGAAAACGGAACCTCCAACAAGCCGAGGCTCTTTGACATTCCGAAATCGATAGCGTCGTTTAGGCGGTTTTGCGCAGGTACTCGTGGTGAAGCCCACCAACGTGAGGGAAGGCAATAACCTCCCCGACCCCTCTTGGCTGAACTGGTCGGTATACAGGGCATTCTTTCCCCAATCCCAAATGAGTCCGGGCCCCGTGATAGTAGACCACATACTCCTTGAGCACCCGACGCAGATGCCCTTCATCCAGTACGATCATGTGATCCAGACACTCCCGGCGCAGGGACCCGAACAAGCGCTCCACGTACGGATTTTGCCAAGGTGAGGCTGGTGCTGTGGTCACTGACTTGATCCCCATTCCCTTCAGGGTGGCCTGACATTCCCCTTGAAATGCTGGATCTCGGTCATAGATCAGATAGCGTGGTGCGATATCCCATGGAAAGGCCTCTCGAATCTGTTGGGCAACCCAGGTGGATGTGGGGTTGGTGGTCACATTGAAGAAGACAATCCTGCGGCATTCATGGTGGAGGATGACCAGGACGTGGAGGACCTGGAAAAAGATTGTCGGGACGGTGAAGAAATCCAATGAGGCCAAGGAGCTGGCATGGTTTTCCAGGAAGGCTTTCCAGGTCTGTGATGGAGGCTTTTTCACCGTCACCATGTACTTTGAAACGGATGACTGAGCCACCTCAAACCCAAGTTTCAATAATTCACCGTGGATACGAGGGGCTCCCCATAACAGATTTTCCTGGTTCATCCGCTGGATCAACTCCCGGATTTCCTGGGTTACCGTAAGTCGCCCCCCTCCCCTCCTCCGTCGTGATTTCCATCTCCAAAATAATCTGAATCCGTTACGATGCCATTTGATCACGGTTTGAGGCTTGACGACGACCAGGGATTCACGCCACTTTGGCCAGAACCTGGACAAACAGACCCAAAGTAAGCGGTCAAACCCGATCAAGTGAAGCCGTTTTGGCCTCTTTCTCTGCAGCACCAGCACCTGATGCCGCAGGGCCAGGATTTCCATTTGAAGCGCAACTCGGGTGTAGAGAGTATCAGCAACGGATACGATGATGAGTTTCAACAATGATTTCATAAAGGTATTTTCCCAGCAGGTTGATAATGGCTGACATTACTCATCCCCACGATCGATTCCTGAAGATCCTGCTCTCAAATCCTATGACGGCGGGAACTCTCCTGCGGGAGCGTCTGCCCAAAGAGATAGCAGAGTGTTTGTCATTGGAGCCGCCCAGCTTGGTGGATGGGACCTTCATCGACGGTGAGTTTCGCCAGCATCTGACAGATCGACTGTTCCGGGTGAAAACGGTGGCAGGCGGTGAGGCCTATGTGTACGCACTCGTCGAGCACAAAAGCCATCCGGACGATTGGATCGCATTTCAGCTTCTACGGTATATGGTCCAAATTTGGGAGCGAATGGGGGAGGAGACAGGTCGTGGAGGGCGTCTATCACCCATCGTACCGCTGTTGGTGTACCATGGGAGGCAGGCTTGGCAGATCCCGCCCCTGTTTTCCGCGTTGGTGGATGCAGAGACGTCGTGGCAGGGACATCTGCTGGATTTCCGGTTTTCGGTGGTAGATCTAGGACAAATTGATGATACGGCGCTTTCTCGGGATGATCGACTGCGTGGCGGATTCCTGGCCCTAAAATGTGTCTTCCAAAAGGGAGTGAAACCTGAAACAGTTGCTGGAATCGGCAAAGTTTTACAGGTTGATCAAGAGCTTGCCAAGCAAACCTTGCTCTATCTGATTCAAACCTATGAGGAGTTGGATATGGATAGCATTCAGGCGTTTTCAGATGAGGCTTTCCCAGGAAAGGCGGAAGAATATAAATCCTTATTTGCCAGGGAAATGATTGCCAAAGGACGACAGGAAGGACGACAGGAAGGTGAATCCAAAATTCTCCATCGGCAGCTGCAACGAAAATTTGGACCCAGCCTTCCAGACTGGGTCGAGGACAAACTTGCCACCGCCTCCTTGGGTGAAATCGAGGAGTGGTCTGACCAGATCTTAGATGCTCAATCCTTGGACGAAGTCTTCGTGTAGTCATTTCGATTCTGCCTCGGGCACCAAGACGGCATCGAAACATGGCCAAAACCTCGTGACTACCAAAATTTGCAACTACTTCGGTCAGTATGACGCCAAAAAAATCCGCTCCAGGCAGGGTCAACCTGGGGATGAGTGATTCCTGGATGAAGTGTTTATCAAGATCAAGGGCAAGCTACACTATCTCTGGCGGGCCGTGGATCATAGAACGCCCAGGCACCCAAAAGCCGGAAGAGCCGATTTTGGTCGTAAGGCTTGGCTTGCAGTTTTTGAGAGTCGCAGCATATTCAGGCAACAGAAAGCTGTGTAACGCTGCATCAAGGCCAAAAGCGGCCTATTGCGACAGGTTCTTGAAATACTGGATCCCGGTCGTGGATCAGATAGCATGGGGCTGAATCCCAGGGAAAGGAAAGAGTGGAAGGAGGTCACCGGAGTGACGTCCGAAAACTGAAAAAAACCAAACCTGCGTGCTGGGCTTTGGAGATCAGCTCGGTCCTATATTGCTTAATCTGACAGAACGTTGGGGACTTCATTGACCCATGCATACTTGATGATTATTTGCGAAGGGTATAGTTTCCAATAGATAATTTTTTACGTACTCACGTCCATTGGATCACGTTGAACAAGGAGCCCTAAACCATGGCTGGCAATTCCCAAAACATCACCGTCTCTTCCTGCTCGGAACCCGGTTCTTCATCTGTGGGGTATGTGGAAGGCCTCAGTATCCAACTGGGTTCGCCCTGCTCGGAAACCGAGGTGACCATGAAATTCAACTCCTGCGAAGATGAAGAACAAGCCGCCACGGTCAAGGAAACCAAAGCCACGAGAATTTTAAAATTTGATTTTGGCCGCGCCAATTCGAAAAAGGTCAGGGCCAAGAATTCCTACAAGGTCAAGCTGGTAAGCGTCAATAAAGGGCCGGATTGCTTCTCCTATGATTTTTTGGTGGAGTGGTAAGCGGCGACTCTTTGCAAAAAGCCGGAAACCTGTCCCTTGGGCCATGGGCATTTCTTCCTATTTGCCGGACATGCCGCCCCAAGACATAAAGCTCAAAAAAACCTCTTCGCCGCCAGGATAAATACCTGCGGCGAAGAGGGGCTGTTTTGTCTGATTTTCGCACTCCAGGGCCGTCTGGACTTGGAGGAAGGTTTGGATAGAGTCCATTTCCGCAAACACAATCCAGCCTGATTTCGGGGACCAACCGAATCGACCTTGAGCCACATTTTTATGGACGTAGCGACAGATTTTCAGGACAATTTGCTCTGGTGGTGATATCTCCGGTTTCTGGTGCACTCTTTTTTCCATCGAGTAGACAGGAAAAATCGGCACCTTCTCCAAGCCGAGGCTCTTTGACATTCCGGGATGAGAATGATTTTTAAGCGGCTTGTCGTGGGCACTCGTGGTACAGCCCAGATTTTCCTGGTTCATCCGCTAGGATCAACTATCAGCTCTCCTCGGCTACCGGCATCCACCCCCTCCCCTTCTTCTTCGTGGTTTCATCTCGAAAATAATCTAAATCCATCACGATGCCATTGGATCACGGTTTGAGGCTTGACGATCACGTTTGCAGTATGGCTGGGAAGGGTGCTTTTGCCCCGGCGGGTTCCCGGGCAATCCATTCCAGAAGTTTCGGCTTTGCAGGAGGTAGATGCCATGTTAGCGGAAGCAGTGCAGGAGTGGACAAAGAGTGGGAGGCCAAAGGGCGACAGAAAGGACAGCAGGAAGGCGAACAGATCGGTGAGCGGCGAGGTCAAGCCAAACTCCTTCGGTGCCAATTGCACCAAAAAATCGGGTCAAACTTACCCAGCTGGGTAGAAGAGAGGCTCGTCAAGGCCTCTTTTGGATAAAATCGAGGAATGGTCTGACCGACTTTTAGATGCTCAATCCTTGGACGCAGTCTTTGTGTCGTCATAGACGTGGAAGGAGGTCACCGGAGTTACGTCCGAAAGCTGAAGAATAACAAGCCTGCGTACTGGGCTTTGGAGGTCATGTTCGACCCTATTCTTCTCAACTTGATGAAGCCAGAAACATGCCTATAAAAAAGCCATTTTCCATCTCGTTTCAAGTCAAATTGACCAGCATATTTTTGGTCATCATCCTCACCCTGACCAGTGGTTTGATTATCCAGGGCTACCGCAGCTCGTCAATCATGGTGATGGAATCGGCGCGAAACCTCCTACTCTCAACCAATGAAATCATCTTGGAACGGTTTGGGCGTATTTTTGATCCGGTATTTTCCATCGTCGCCATCTCTGCATCCACCCATGAAATTTCCAGGAGCGCAGCTCTTCAGGCCGCCCATCCAGCCATTCCCTTCATGCTCAAGGCACTGGAACTCAACCCGCAGCTGTATGCGGTCAACATGGGCTATGAAAATGGCGATTTTTATGAAATTGCCCGCATCAACAATCAGGATGAGCTGAAGGCACGTATCGGTGCACCGCCTGAAGCCTACTATGGGTTATTGACGATAATTGGTCGAGAAGGGGATGAAACAAAAGAAAAAGTCTGGATCTATCTAAATCGATCCGGAACAGAAATCAGTCGCGGCAAAATAGTTGAATCCACCTATGATCCCCGAAAACGCCCCTGGTATCAGATTGCCGAAGAGAAGAGTGGGGTGGCCATGACCGACATGTACTTCTATTCTGATCTTAAAAAACCGGGGGTCTCCTTTTCACATCTGTTTAACGCCTCTTCCAAAGGGGTATTTACGGCCAATTTGACCCTGACCGAACTATCGAATTTTTTATCCAGCCAACTGGTCAGCAAATCAAGCCGTATTTTTCTGTTTGACGAGTATGGAAAGCTGTTTGCCCACCCGGATGAAATGCGCACCATGAAACCGGTGGTCGATGGCAAGACTGGAATAACGCGCTTGGAAGTGGCCAAGGTATCGGATCTGCAGGATCCAGTGGTGACTGAGGTTATCGATCGCTATCAAAACGGCAGCTGGGATGACCTTTCGACCATTGACGTGGCGGGGGAAACCTATATCGCCAAAGTCACACCCATTCCTGAGCGATATGGCGACAATCTGGCGATTGTCCTGATTGTTCCGGTCAGTGAATTTCTCGGCCCCATTGCTGAAATGGGCATTGAGAGCGCCATCATATCGATCCTCTTTATCCTGTTTTTTCTGCCGCTGGTCATTTTGATCTCCAAGTGGTTTTCAACCTCTCTGCAAGCGTTGGCGGATGAGGCTGAGCAGATTCGACTTTTCAACCTGGATGGCACAGCCACCATTTCTTCACGGATCAGTGAGATTCAGCAGCTGGCCGGGTCGATTGCCACCATGAAAATCACCCTGCGCAGTTTTAGCAGCTACATGCCCAAGGCGTTGGTACGCAATATTGTGGAATCGGGTCTGGTGCCGAAACCGGGCGGTGAACGGCGGGAGGTAACCATCCTGTTTTCAGACATACAGGGGTTTACATCGTTATCGGAAAAGCTGGAACCAGAGGAAATTTTGATTCAAACATCCAGATATTTTGAAATGTTGACCCTGGCCATTTCAAAGCACAATGGGGTCATCGACAAATTTATCGGGGATGCCGTCATGGCTGTCTGGAACGGCTTGATTCCAAATCCAAACCATGCCGCTGACGCCTGTATGGCCATGCTGGCCTGTCGTGAAGAGAGCCACGCTTTAAACAGGCGGTTTGCCGCCGGGGGCAAACCGATTTTTTATTCCCGTTTTGGTCTCCATGGTGGCGATACGGTGGTTGGCAATGTGGGCTCTTCGGAACGGATTGATTTTACTGCCATCGGATCAACCGTCAATATGGCCGCCCGAACCGAGGGGCTCAATAAGTTTTATGGTACCCAACTTCTGGTCACCAAAAATGTGCGCGATGGGGCTGGGCCACGTTTTGTGTTCCGTTCCATGGATAAGGTGGTCGCCAAAGGAACCACACAGCCGATGGAAGTCTATGAACTACTCGGCGAGGACGATCCACAGAGCCCTTATGCCATCGATCCTGACCGGAAAAAATGGATCGCGCTATGGGAAGAGGCTTATGCTCTCTATCTCAATCGGCAGTGGCGCGAGGCCATGACGTTGTTCGACGAACTCCAAATCACTGTGCCGGATGACCAACCGTCAGTGCTCTATCGACAACGATGCGAAAAACACCTGATCCATCCCCCCGGATCATCCTGGGAGGGGGTGGAGCAGTACGATGAAAAGTAAGCAACCACTTGTGCTGCAAAACAGTGTCAAGTTGCCACCCAGTCGACCCCGTGGTAAATTTCCCACCATAGATACGACGCTCTCGCTCTACCACAGTCGGCCAGTACCAGAATAACAGGACAGAAAACGCGCACCAGCGATTGCATCATCAGGCATCAGCAAGCACACCGATGCGGAAATTCAAGCCACCAAGCCACACACAGCGTTTTCTCTCAACCACGTACCAATAAACAATCTTTGCACCAAGACCGCCACCTCCTATCAGCTCGTTTCTTTTTTGGAGCTTCATAAAAGGGTGATGGTGGAATGGAGTTGAGCCACCAGAGTGGTGCCCGAAATGGGATGGCAGGGGGGAGGACGCCTGCCACAGAACCCTTCTTGGCCCCTTGTTGGAGAGCTTGACGATGCCTCTGGATGACAGAACCGGGAAAAATGCCATGACGATCATTCAAATAAGATGGATGTCGGTCATTTTGATTTTTATTTCAATCCTGTTCATCACGGGTCCAGGGGCAGGAAAAGCTCTGGCTGATCCCCTGGAAACAAGGACCGAAATAGAACAATTACGTCAGGAGCTCAAAGAGCTTCGGGCGCACTCGGAGCGGATGGAAAAAAAGCTTTTGGATCTGGAGGTCAAACAAAAGCTGGAAGAAACCGCTGTACAAGCCGAAAAAACCAAGAACGAGACAGCCTCCCTTAAAAAAGATCCCCCCCCCGCTGCAAAAAAAGAAACCATCAGGGTCCATGGAGCCGCTTCATTCGGATACCGCTATGTTGATCACAAAGGCGAAAGTCACCGCGATCATCTTGGCAGGGCTGCCTTCGGCCATTTTGACATCGATTTTGATGCAGAGATCAACAACATCCTGTTAGATGCCCAGTATCGACTCTACACTTGGGACGATATGATTCATCACGCCTCTGTCGGCTACCGCTTCAACGACGCTTGGCGTGTGGATGGGGGCATCCTGCGCGTTCCTTTCGGCAAGTTGCCCTATGCCTCCCATGATTGGTGGTGGGGCATTCCATACTATTTGGGATACGAGGATGACTTCGATGCCGGGGTCCAGCTCAGCGGGGATTTTGATGATTGGAATATGAAACTCGCCTTTTTCAAAAATGGTGAATATGGCGATCCAACACGAACAAGCCGCTACTCC
This sequence comes from Magnetococcales bacterium, assembly GCA_015232395.1. NCBI lineage: Bacteria > Pseudomonadati > Pseudomonadota > Magnetococcia > Magnetococcales > Magnetococcales bacterium. The sequence goes on from JADFZT010000020.1 coordinate 41,013, forward strand.
ATTGATGTGATACAGGATGCTGATTCCAACCAGAACAACATGGAAAACAATCAGTTCAACCTCTACCTTACTCGGGATGTCCATCTGGGAGAGATCTTCAAGGCAGAGCTTGGCGCCTCCTTGCAGTGGGGGCAGCTCTATAACGACGCCACCCACGAAAATGGGGATCATTGGGCTGGTGCCTTACACGTCAGCGCCGATTATGGCCCGTTCAACCTGATCCTGGAGGGTATCCGCTACGAACATGACCCCAAAAATCCGGATGGCGTTTCCAACGAATCCATTCTTCTTGGAGGACAGGGCGGCTCCTATTTGACAGCGGCCAAGGGGTGGATATGGGATGCCAACCTCCTTTACCGCAAACCCGTTGATTGGGGGCCGATCAACGCCATTGCCTTCTATGAAAACTATTCAATCCTCGACAAGGATCCCAATGGTTGGGCCAGCTCCCAGATCAATACCATTGGCATGAGCTTTGAAGCCAGTCCATTCTATATCTATATGGATTATACCGTAGGTAAAAACGCCATTTGGATCGGCAATTCCACTGACGAACCGACCCCTATGACCACCGGCTCGGCTGATGCTGGCTGGAACGATATGTTCCTGCTTGAATTTGGCTACTATTTTTAACCTGGTTCCGGCAATTGGGCGTGTACACATGGCGCAGCCTCTTGATCTGTCAAGCAAATGGGGGGAAAATCTCATGACCAATCAGGTCACCACGATTTTCCCCCCATTTACTATATGAACCAATATGCTACAGCCGCCGTACACGCCCAACTGCTAGATCTGGTTTAAAGGGGAGGCAGCCCCAACCATTTAAAAAACTCGATGATCTTGGGCATGGCCATGGCCAGGGCAATCAGCAGGACCAGATAGCCGTTGACGAGCAGCTTTCTATCCATGCGGCTTTTGACCAGATCCAGCTTTTCGTCAATCTTGGCCATTTGACCGCTCAGCTCACTGATCTGGCTTTTGACCTCTTTTTGTACGTTGTTAAAATTATCGCCGCTTTGGGAGTCCAATTTTTTATGTTGCTGTTCAATGCTGGCTGTAAGCTGCTGGAACTCCTGCTGGATGGTTTCAAAATAAGATTGGGTGGACTGGGAGTTGCTGTTCAACCCTTGGCGCAACTGGCTGTCCATCTCCGTCACAACCGATTGCATCTGGCGGCGCTCTTCCTGAGCCTGGGACCAACCCGAGTCCATACGTGTTAAAATTTGTTCCTGGTGAACTTGGCCCGCCTGCTGATTCAAAACCGATTGTGCTTTGACCTCCTCCAGACGGGTCAAAATCTTCTCTTGGCCGGAGCGGCTGCTCTGCTGCCCATTTTCCAGGCTCTTGCCCGTTGCAGAAAAAAGGGATTCGAGATGATTTTGAAGCCTCTCCTGGCTGGAGAGGGTTTGGTTTTTCATATCCTCCAGGCGGAAAAAAATCTGTTCGTGCCCAGCAACGTTACTCTGCTGGAAACTGTCCAGCGTCTTCCCCGATGCCGCAAGAAGCGATTCAAAATGGCTTTGAACCCTCTCCTGACTTGAAATCGTTTGTGCCTTGTTTGCTTCCAGGCGGGACAAAACCTTTTCGTGGTTCACAGCACTGATCTGTTGCAGATCTGTGAGATTTTTTTCCGCGACGGAAAAATTGGCTTCAAGGTCGTCTTGAACTTTTTCCTGATTTGCAACCGATAGAGCCTCTACGTCGTCCAGGCGGGATAAAATCCGCTCCTCTCCCGAAGCGCTGCTCTGTTGCAGGGTGGTGAGGCTCTTACCTGTCTCAGCAAAACGGCTATCCAGATGGCTTTGGGCCTGCTCCTGATTTAAAGCCGATTGGGCCTTGGCATCGTCCAGGCGGGACAAAATCCGCTCCTCTCCCGAAACGGTGCTCTGTTGCAGGGTGGCGAGGCTCTTACCTGTCTCAGCAAAACGGCTATCCAGATGGCTTTGGGCCTGCTCCTGATTTAAGGCTGATTGGGCCTTGGCATCATCCAGGCGGGATAAAATCCGCTCCTCTCCCGAAGCGCTGCTCTGTTGCAGGGTGGCGAGGCTCTTACCTGTCTCAGCAAAACGGCTATCCAGATGGCTTTGGGCCTGCTCCTGATTTAAGGCTGATTGGGCCTTGGCATCATCCAGGCGAGATAAAATCCGCTCCTCTCCCGAAACGCTGCTCTGTTGCAGGATGGCGAGGCTCTTACCTGTCTCAGCAAAACGGCTATCCAGATGGCTTTGGGCCTGCTCCTGATTTAAGGCTGATTGGGCCTTGGCATCATCCAGGCGGGATAAAATCTGTTCGTCGCCCGAAGCACTGCTCTGTTGCAGGGTGGTGAGGGTCTTGCTGGTCGCAGCAAAATGGGCATCCAGGTGGTCTTGAGCCTTTTTCTGGTTCGCCTCAACACTGGTCTGAAACGCCTCTATGTGAGTCTGAGCCTGCTGAAAACGCTCTTTTATCTCCTGTTGGCTCTGGGCTGCACTGTTTTTATCGAGGTGATGCAACTCCTGCACTTTGGCCATGACATTGGCCAGGTGCTGCTCACTCTCCTGGCGTATCTGGGTTTGGCTGGCATTGACCTTTTGCCAAAAAGATTTCTGTTCGGAACGAATATTGTTGAACCCTTGCTGATAAACCAGATGAAATTGATTATCCCGGGCCTCAATCGCCTGGTGGAGTTCCAGCTGTTGTGTTCTGGATTTGTCAAAATCGCGCTCAATTTCCAGCCGAGCTTGTTTGCGACTGGCATCCAGAGCCTGGGAAAACTGTTTTAACGCCTCCAGGATTTCAAGCTGGCTCTCTTCAATGCGTTTGCGATCCGCCCCGGCCACGGTCAGATTCAGCAGCAGTTCCTTGTGCAAACGCTCTGCAACCGACTGCATTTCCTCCAGTCCAGCCTCGTGGGCTGACTGGGCGCTTTGAAACTGCTGAGTGCACATGGCAACAAAGGCATCGATCTGATTCCGAGTCTCTTCACGCCACTGCCATGCCCTGTCGTCAGTCAGCAAATCCTCACGAAAATAGTGCAGGATACGCTCTACCGTTCTGGCCTGAGAGCGGGCCTCGGCTCTGGTCATGCCGACTTTGATCAAATGTTTGGCATAATACCGGCGATCCAATTTGGCCTTAAGCTTGTTCTTGCTCTGTTCCAGCTCCTGGTCCAATCCCCCCAGCTGCTGTTCCAGCTCCTGGCCCAGCTCCTGGTTCAACTCCTTCAGCTCTTGGTTCAATTCCTGCTCATAGGCTTTATCCAGCTCCTGGTCCAGCTCCAGCTCGTGATCAAGTTCCTGGCGCAACTCCTGATCAAGCGCCTCATCCTGATCCAGCTCCTGATCAAGCTCGTCGTCCTGGTCCAGCTCCTGATCCAGCTCGTCGTCCTGGTCCTCGTCCTCATCCTCGTCCTGGTCCAGCTCCTCATCCTGGTCCAGCTCCTGATCAAGCTCCTGGCGCAACTCCTGATCAAGCGCCTCGTCCTGATCCAGTTCCTGGTCCGACTCCTGATCCTTATTTTGCTCCTGGTCTGACCCCTGGTCCTGATCCTGATACTGATCCTGGTCCAATTCCTGATCTTCCTCTCGGTCCTGATCCTGGTCCTCTTTCATGGTCTCTCCCTCAACGTCAGACAGGGTTTGTATCGTCATGGGGTTGCTATTGGGGTCACTCGTCATCGTTTGGATCACTCAGGCGGCATATGGTGGAACTGTTTGAAAACCGGTTTGATACCCTTCACCCTGAAAGCTTCCCATATATTTTTCCAGAGTTGATTGGGCACTCCCCAGCGTTTTGAGTAGGGGATCATGAACCAGACCATATATTCCGCCGCCCATTCGTTAAACCCCATAAACATGACCCAAGGTGTCTTGATGGCATCAATATCCTTCATGGCGGCATAAAAGAGCGCCTCCATCTCATCGGGATCCGCTTCCTGGGGCAGATAGACGTTAAACCCTTTCCAATAATTTTCATCGGGTTGGGAATAGTTCATGACAACGGATTCAGCGGCGATATTGTTGGGGACGGTCACCAACTCCTGGCACATGGTCAGGATTCGGGTGGTCCGCCAGGTGATGTCCACCACTTTACCGGTGGTTGAGTCCAGTTTGACCTCATCACCGATCTGAAATGGCCGTTCCAGATTGATCGCCAAACCGGAAAAAATGTTGGCAATATTCATCTGCACGGCCAAACCAATGATCATCGCCATCAAACCGGAGGTGGCCAACAAACCGGTCAGGGTTTGGCCAAAAACAAAGGCCACAACAGCAAAAAAGGCGAATAAGAAGATCAGGAAGGTCACCAATCCACGCATCAGATTGGGGATGTTACGATCAGCCTTCTTTTCCATACGGCGCCAGACCAAAAGTTCAACCAACTGCCTGGTCACCCAGGCCAGCAGCAGGATAATCGCCAGCTTGAGCCCTGCCCAAATGGCGGTTTTTCGTTGAATTTTGAGTCGGTCCTGGCGGGTCAGGTTGATTTTGCCTTCGATCCGTTGTTGTCGCTCCATAGGGGAGAGAGCGTCAAGAGAGGCGTCCAATTCCCTTTGGCGTTCGGGTGAAATTCCATCCAGGCGTTCAATCTGGCTTAGGAGACTGTTTCTCTCTACGGTGAGGGCTCGATTTCGGTTTCGATAAATCCCTGCTTCCGCCACCATGCCAAAACGGGAGTGACGCACCTTGAGCAGTGTCAGCCAAGTTTCAGCAACGGTTTTGTGAATGTAAAGATCGAATAGGTTTTTGGCACGCCGATCCAGTTCAGCCCGTTGCTCCTCCTGGGTACCCAACGATTCCAGGAGGGTTTGGCTCTCTTCAGAGGGAGCTGCAAATTCGCTTCTTGGTTCACTCTCTGTCCCGGTGGTTTTCTGAGAGGCGTTCAGGCGAGCGTTTTGTTCGGACCACTGCTGGGAGAGACGGGCATGGGCCTGTTCGAACATATCCGTTAACTCGGTCAAAATCGGTCCTTCAGAGTCGTTGAGTCGAAGAAGCCGGTCGGCGGCTTTTTTCTGCTCGGCCAGATTTTCCCGGGTCATTTCAAGTTCAAGCACCTCTATGTGCAGCGCCTGCAACATGTCCGTCAGTTTTTTCCCTTGTGACGAAACAAACAGGTTCAGAAAGGATTCCAAACCACTTTCAGAGCTCAGCAATCGCCGTCGCGCATCCTGTTCCAGATTTTTTTGGTCGAGTTCTGAAAGCTTGGCCGTATTTTTCTCAATCAGACGAAGCCATCCATCGAGCAAATTGATGCGAACATCCAGCAGAGCCTGCAACTCACCCAGGGGTTGGATGGTCGCATAGCGCGCCTTGTCCGGATCGGAATAGAATGTGATCTGGGCCTCGACTTCAGACTTAAGGGCCGAAAACCTGGCCAACTCGCTTTCCAGTGGTGCAATACGGTCGGAATCCAGCAGTTTGCCCAGGTGGGTGGGGGCCTGATCCGGCTGCATCTCGCCCCGTCCAAGTCGTTTTTGGAGTTCAATCGCACCGGCAAAGGAGGTTTGTGTGGCACTGAGCGTCTGTTCGATCAGATGGATGTGTTGGGCAAGGGCATCATTCTCCCTGGTCAACAGCTTGACAATACGGGTTTCCTGTTCTTTCTGATCGTTGAGAAGCTGGATCCGACTGACCAGAAGAGCCTGCAACTGTTTCAGTTCCAACCCGACGCCTTCCAGCACATCACCCGGCTGATCCCCCCACTGATCCAAAATGGCATAGACCGGAGATCGGACTGTTTCTGAAATGGTGGAGGCCTGATTCACTGGGCGACTGGGGTCAGCAAGAGGGGTCATTCCGGCCTGCTGATACAACTGATTGCGAATCAGTTGATGGCGTTGCCCTTGGGCATTGTGAAGAAAAGCGGAAAAAACATCCTGAGCCGTCTCCAGGTCACGAATTCCCCGAAGGGTCAGTTGACGCATACTGCTCAGCTGGCTGCGACTCGTTTTCAATTTCCCACTACTTTGGGTAAAAGACTCTTCCGCCACCGCGATGCTTTCAAGGATGGCTTCGGTTTCCAGCTGGCGCAGATGGTTGGATTGATCGTGCCTCTGGCGGGCATGCTTGAGCAGTCTGGAAAAAGCAATCCGATCCGCTTGGGCCTCCGCCAGAGCGGCCATCTCTGTTTCGATCCTCTGTTCAAGTTCCGGCAGGCGAAGCTCCGCTTCTGCCATGGCCGCCACAATGTGGGCCGTCTGTTTGGCGCTCTTTTCGCCTATGGTGTCGAGCTTGGCCAATGAGCTACCTGGGGGCAACTTCTCTTTGGTATCCGGATGCTTGTTCAACAGGGCAATCAGCACCCGCATATCAACCAGCCGGTCGGCAATACTGCTGTTTTGTTCCACCACTTTCTGCCCTCTTTCCAAAAGCAGATTCATGGTGCTGGCCAGCATCTTTTGCTGCTCTAAACGCTCTTCGAGAATATCGTTGCGCTGTTGCAGCTTTTTGGAGTGCGCTTCCGCCCGGACCAGATCATAGGCGACTGTTTCCTGCTCAGCCTGGTCAATTTTCGGGATCTGCAACTTTTCCAGCGCCTGTTCCAGCTCCTCCACCTGTTTTTGCAATTGAATGTGTTGACTGTTATTCAGCAAAAACGAACCCATTCTCCAGGTGGTTTCCGCTTCAAGCTGGGAGAGTTGATTGAGCTGCTCCTTTGGCGACAGCTGACCAAAATTTTGCTTGAGAGAAGCTTGCTTGCGTAGCCGTTCCTGTTGCTGTTTGAGAAGATCCAGCTTGGCTTGTGCCTGCCGCTGCTGATCATCATTTTGGATCTGTAGCGCCTGCAAGGTTTTCAACTTTTCCTGAACCGTCGCATTTTCTTCCTGCAGCTTCTTTTGAACCCTCTTGTAACGTCTTTGGCGTCCATTAAAATCTTTTGAGTTCAGATACTTGGGGATGGTCCAGCGGCGCAGGCTTTTATCATCGACCCGAAATTTGAGTTCCAGCAATCCCAGATCAATCTGGGGTCGCAACTGGATCCACCCCTCCAACAGAGTCGTCAGGTTTTGGATCAGCTGTTCACGTTCCTGCCAAAGAGCGCGCTCATTGTGGATGATCCCCTTCTGCTGCAGGTTGTTCTGGATACGTTGTTCCAAAGCCGTCATACCGACTTCTATGGCCTGGATGGAACTCTCCTGGACAACATCCGTGGCAGGAAGCGCAGCACTCAATGCAGCACGCTGTTCCTGAACCTTGAGAAGTTTTTCCAGATTGGTGCGCAGAAGCCGCTGGTCGCTTTTCAAGGTGGACTCGACCTTGTCATGCAGCGCTTTCATGTGGCTGATCAGCGCTTCGTTGCTCATGCGGTGAAGGGGCAGCTCCTCCTCGGCCTGAACAGGCCCGGGCATGGATAACGAACTTAACAACAGAAAGAACGCCACAACGGTAAGGGTGAAGAGCCAGCTGACAGGAGGCGAAAACCGCATGATGGATCTGTCCTTAAGGCTATATTTTTTTGGAAACCATCTGGCCAAAATACCCATACATTTAAAAATCAGCGAACAAAACAAAACGTTATAAACAACAAACCACCACCTACCAGATCAACTTTTTTTCAATACGGTCCGTTGTCTAAACCATCAGCGGCCAAAATCCATCTTACCCAGCTTTATTTGATGCGCACCTACCCCGAACAGGTGCTGCATCCCAAAGTGGTCATCCAGATATTGAATTTCAGCCACTGACGGCTTTTCTGACAGCGTGGCAGGTTATCTAATCCACGCGCCCATCCATAGATTATTTTTCCCGCACGGCTGGAATCGGAACGGCATGGGCCTTGGCGTTTTCAGGGGCGGAAAACAGTTCAGGATTGGTAAATCTGCCCCCTATGTTCAATACGGAAGGATCCTCACCCGGCTCCACCCACCAGCACCACAAAAGATGCAGCGATTCGGTCTCGGATGTGTTGGTAAAACCATGCACCGTATAGGGGCGATGGTACATCATGTTGCCGGGTTTCACTTTTTTGTTCTCATCATCAGCCCACCAATCGGCCTCACCTTCCAAGACAAAATACATCTCATTGGCAGGGTGATTGTGTGCGGGATAGGTGACGCCCGGTTTCAGATAATAGTCACCACACATGATATTTTCGGGGTTCAACCCCGTACTGGAGCTGGATCCAAGCAGAACACGATAGAAATGGAGGGAATCTTCATCCGCCATGCCATTGGGCGCATGACCCCGATACCATGCGGGATATTTGGGATTGATCTTTTTATCCACTGTCTCGGCGTCGGCAAAGGAGGTGGTCCCCTTCAGACGCCCAGGAACCTGATACTCTCCACTATAGAGGCTGGGCTTACTGTCGACGCTCTCCTGTGTGGTGGTCGCACAGCCCCCCAGCACCGAAAGTGCCGCAACACAAAGAATCTTGGCTGGACCTTTTACTATTTTAAACATGACATGCACCTTTGGTCATCGAAATGACAGAGAAGGAAAACCACACAGTTATACGGCCTCTTTCCGGGCAAGGACCAAAACCCAACCGAGGGTTCCCCGTTCCGTTGTTTTGGCGCTCTCGGCATAGGCCGTGGCAAGACGGGGATAGTTGGCCTTGTTGGCCTGTTGCCCCACACGTTTATAGGTGATGTGCAAATGCTGCGTTAAATCTTCCCAGTTGTCAATCACCAGGCCATTTTGTTCCATGGCGGTTTGATAGGCCTCCTGGAGGTGGAGGGTTTCCAGATGGAAGCGATCACAGACCCACTCCCGCACATGGTCGTCCACCTCCCCCCTGGGAGAAATCAGGGTATCGAAACTCATCACCCCTCCGGGTTTGAGCACCTGACTGAGCTTTTCAAACAGGGGCTGCATCTCCCGGGCGTGCACATGATAGATGGCCGCGTTGCTCCAGATATGGGTGAAGCTTTCAGCCGCGAATTCGGCTTCCACCATGCTGGCGCAAAGGAATGAAACCCGTTTTTTAAGTTCTGGAGAGGCCTTGGCCAGGGCCGCTTCGGCCTGCTCGATGTTGGTCGTGCTCAGATCGAGCCCCACCACCCGACACTGATAGGTCTCAGCCAACCAAAGCGCGGTATAGCCGTTGCCACACCCCACATCCAACAGCACCGACTCCTCAGTCAAACCGATACGCTCTGCCATTCTTTGTACATGCAGATCGGTGGCGGCTTCCAGGGAGATACTCTCCTCCTGCCCAGGGGGAAAGTGACCCCAGCACATGGAACCGTTACCGGACCAAACCTCACGCATGATCTGGTTTTGGTGGCGATAGTAGGACTGTTTATTGTCATCCAGAGCCCCTTCCAGAGGGCGGCGGGCCAGGAACACCTTTTGCGTTGCAAACGGCACCTGACAGATGCCGTTAAAATGGTTCTGACGCAGCAGATCCCCCACGCTCTCAGAACGGATCGAACCATCACTATCGCCAACCATCCCATGGACCAAAACACTGCCACCCGGGGCCAGCGCCTTGAACACCCCGTCAAGCAGCCGGTTCAGGTTGGCTAAAGCCGTGGCCAGCCCCTCTTCCTGGCCTGGATTGTTCCAGTCAAGGGAGAGCAAAAACCGGGATGAAACCTGCAATAAAACCAAATCCACCCGGCGGCTGCCCAAGGTTGCGGCCCAATTGGCATCGGTCACACTCTGACAACTCATGGCAGCCACGAAAGGATCCGCTGCCTTCTGACAGATATCGAGATGCTGCTGACAGCGCTCGGCATCAAAATCAATCATCTCCAGATCTATGCCGCATTGGCGTATTTCCACCAGGGGCAGCGCCAGCTCCGGCACCACCTGACCACCCGATAGGGAGAGCACGCACTTGCCATGATTTTCATGGATGATATGGAATAGCTGCCTGACCTGCGGGGAAGCGTCCTGGCTCAGATGCATTTCATTACGCATGGTAGCGGTTTCTTTCCTTCGGCATGAGGGGATGACCGACTGGGGTGGGATGGATCACAAACCGGATCCTTATCCTTCCTCAGGGGGGCGTTCGCCACGGAACAGGAATCCATCGAACGCCTCTGCGGGCTCCAGTTGATCGAACCAAGTCGCATCGGCATCAAAACGGGCAAAAAACGGCATCCGGGTCAAATGGGGATCCCGGGCCTGGAGATATTGAAAAACAAAGCGTTTTTTGCCGCCCAGCCACCGCGTGCCCAGCACTTGCACCTTGCCATATTGTGTAGACATGACGGGGGCACGCACGGTTTTGGCCAAGCCACTCACCTGCCCATACACTTGCTGGACCAGATGCAGCGCCTTGTCGATGGAAATTTCAAAGCGACCTTTCGCCCCGGTATCCCGGGGAAGAAAGAGATAATAGGGGATGCACCCCAGCTTGATTTCGCTCTCCCAGAGCTGTTTCAGGGTGGCAACTTGATCGTTGATGCCGGCCAGCAGGGGCGATTGGGTACGGATCACCACCCCCAAACGGCGAACCACCTGAATGGCCTCACGGGCCTCGTCCGGCTCCAACTCCCGGGGATGATTGACATTGGCCAGCAAGGTCAGATGTTTGCCACGATCGACAACCTGTTTAAAAAGCGCCAACAGCTCTGGTGTATCTGGATCCTGCAAAAAACGATTGGGCCAAAAGCCCAGTGATTTGGTACCGATGCGAATATTGGTGATGTGATCAAGATCACTCTGGAGCAGAGGCAGCAGGTAGTCCGATAGTTGGGAGGCGTTCATGAACAAAGGATCCCCCCCGGTGAGGACCACATCGGTGACCTGAAGTTGGCTCTTCAGATAGTCGATCCACCTGGGAATGTCGTGTGGCGCCAATTTGTGTTTGCTTTGGGCCCCCTGAATAAACTGTTCCCAACGGAAGCAATAGGTACAGAAGGCAAAACAGGTCTGCCCGGCGTGGGGGAAGGCCAGCACCGTTTCCTGATATTTATGCTGAACCCCATTCAATGGTTCGCCAGCAAAGAGTGGAATATTCTGGCTCTGCTGACTGGGATCCGGGTTCATGCTGATCGTCAGTTCGGCCAGAAGATCCTTTTTTTGACTGGGGCTTATCGTTTCAACCGTGTCCAACCGGCTCAGAGTTTGATAGATCGATGGAGGGACGCAATCTTTTTCAGGAAAGATCATTTTAAAGATGGGATCATCGGGTACGGCCTGCCAGTCGATGAGCCGCAAAATATGGGCATTGGCTCGAAAAGGAAAAACCCGACTGACTGTTTCTATCTGTTTTAGTACGCCAGCTGGCAGCGTTTTCAATTGCTGAAGATCGACAAGGTCAGAGCGATGCATGAGGGAATAGGACATAAACCAACCCAAGGAGCGAAATGATAAGGCCCCCTAACGACAAAGAATGATCAGGAGAGGAGCGGCAAAAACAAGGTCGACTGAATAAGATGGCAGATACAGACTCAGCCAGCCCATTGAGAGACTGCTTACCATATATTAACCGCAATGGCTGCCGACCTCAACTATCGATGCCCACCCGTTTTTAGAAACAGCCTGATAAACATCATTGAACTGAAATTCAATGCACGCAAAAACATTGATTCTAGCCGACGCCTGTTTCACGCATGGTGTCAAATTTGGCAACCAGCCCGCCCCATGGTAAATCTCCCACCATAGACACAACCAAGCCACACCACCCCAAATTCCGTTTCCCAGGCAAAATCATCGCGCATGAGGTTTGGCCCACCTTCAACTTTACCATAAACTATTGAAATATAGATGAAATCGTGGTTTTGCAAAGTGGGAGGCCATTATCGGAATTTCGTCTGAAAATTGAAAAAAAATCCGAGCCTGCGTCTTGGTTTTTGGAGATCGGTTTTGCCGTGTTTGGCTCAACTTGACAGAATCTTCAACAGGGTTTTACTCAATGTGATAAAATCTCAAAAGGCTATCACACACCGAAAGAAAATGTTAACTTTTCAACGTGGACAAAGTTTTAACGAGGGACAGCGGGCTGAGCAATAACATGACAGTATCGACAGCCCCCTCCGGGCTCCTGCAGGAAACAATTCAAACATGATCACCGAATTCAGAGTCCCACAGCTCAACCCCAACGACATAGAGATCCTGGTGGTTCGCTGGAAGGTGAATAACGGAGCCACGGTCTCCTCTGGCCAGGAGATCGTCGAGGTGGAAACGGCCAAGGCGGTGGTAGAACTCGAAGCGCCGGTATCCGGTCATATCAAGCAGGCTTGCCTGGCTGGGGATATTCTGAAGGTGGGGAAAATTCTCGCATGGATCGCCGACAGCCAGGAATCGCTGACAGCCCTTGAAGACAAACCCACTGAAATAAATGGGGGAAATGTCCTTTCGGAAAACCCCGAAAGCTCCCCGGCCTCCAACGAAAATCGACGCCATTCCCCCCTCCCCCCTTCCCGGAAAAAGTCTCAAGAAAGCCGCTTTTCCCGTTCAGCCCAGGCGCGAATCCAGGCTTTGGGCATTCCGGAATCCCGTTTTGAGGGGATGGGGCTCGTGACCAACCGGGTGGTGGATTCGGTGCTGGAGGCCACATCCGGGGAGGCCACGACCAAAGGAGGCTCGGAGTTCCAGAGAAACCCCCTTCGCACCCAACGTGTTCCCCCCGGGAAGGCCCTGGAAATCGATCTGTTGACCCACGGCCAGGCCAATCTGATCAACAGCTCTCTCACAGTGCTGCTTCCCTCTGAAGGAATCCGCCAGACGCTTCGGGATTGGCAGTTTGAAGGCTCTCTGCTTTCCCTCATTCTCTATGAATTGACCCGACTGCTGAGAGAGCATCCCCGCTTCAATGCGTTCTACCACAATGGTTTCATTCATTTCTACGACACCATCGACGTCAATCTGGCCCTGGATCTGGAGAAGGGCTTGAAAGCGCCCATCATCCGGGATGCCGGGAAGATGACGCTACAGAAGATCAACGAAGCTGTCCACGCCTTGGTACGGGGCTACCTGGAAAACAGCCTGAGGCCGGAAGAGTTGATCGGCGGCACCGTGACCGTGACCGATCTTTCCGGGGAAAACATTCTCCATTTTCAACCACTGCGCAACAAAAACCAGGCGATCATCATCGGCATCGGTGGGGATGCCGATCCCCCCGGCCACCCCCTCTCGATCACCTGCGTCTTTGACCATCGGGTGCTGAGTGGACAGGAGGTGGGACAGTTTTTGAATAGCCTGAAAGAACGGCTCTCGAGTTACACCCTGGAGGGGATGCCGGTGACCGGGCAGGCTTTTTTGCACCAACGCACCTGCTCCCGCTGTGGCATCGACCTCAAAAGCCTCGAAGCCCAGTGGGGCGACCAAGCCATGCTGGTGCGTATGATCTCCACCCGAGGGGAAGGGTGGATATGCCACCGCTGTCTGCCCCTGAAATCCGAACCATGAACCGGGCGGAATTGATTCGGCAGGTGGTGGCCCGCTTTTTGGGACTTTTCCAAGAGGGGGTTCTGCTGGAAGGCCCTCTGCACCGCCACGGCCTACGCTCATCCATCCAGTGTCTCAAGCTCCACGCCCTGCTGGAAGAAGCCACCAAGCAGCGCGTCCCACCCATCACCACCGACATGACCCTGGCAGAGATCGTGATGCGTTTCAGGGGGGAGGTTATGGAAACAGCTACAGCTGCCACAACGGCTAACGCCACAGCGCCGCACACCTCTTCCGCCCGTCCCTCCCCTCCCTCCACTGATGGGCAACACCCAAGCCGGGAAATGGATCCATCGCGCTTTTCCAGAGAGCCATCCTCTTCCCAATCCCCCCACCAAAAGTGGGAGATTCCCCCTTTTTTTGTTGGCATCGATATCGAAGAGGTAGCCAACCTGCCCGAAACCGACCACTACCGGGCCACCCCCTTCTATCGGGATAATTTCAGCAGCCGGGAGATCGCCACCGCACTCCTGAAACCCTCCCCCCGGATCACCTTCTGCGGCTGGTTTTGCGCCAAGGAAGCCCTCAAGAAGGCACTACCGGAGGTCACACCCTTACGCCTGTCAGAAATCGAAATCCACGAAGCCGCAGGGCGACCCCGGATCACCACCATTCACCCCCGGATCAATCAGCGTTACCAACTGCAACTCTCCATCAGCCATACCGAGCACACTGCCGTAGCGGTGGTGCATGCCTTTCAGGTGCGCCATGGGTAGGCAATCCGGCTGGCTTCAGCGGTTGATGACTTTTTTTGAAGAGGGGGCGATCTGGAAATGGCGTTTTCTATTCCAGGGAGGCAAACTCTCCCGTTTTCCCCGGTTGGATCCCTACCGCCGTCTTGCTTTCGACCCCATTGACAAAGGCAGCCGGATCCTGGTGGTGGGAGATGGGGTGGCGGCGTTTACCCTGTTGCAGGCGCTGCACCGTTACGGTTTCAGGCATCTCACTTTACTGGCTCCCTTCGATACCCTGGGTGGAACCTGTCTACACCACGGCTGTATGGTTTCCGCCTGGCTCTCCACCCGGGAAAACCTCGATGCAGCCACTCTGGATGCGGGCCTGACCCAGTTGCGCCAAAAATTGGTCCAGGGCATGACCCACACCCTGGAAAATCTGGGGGTCCATTTTGAGCCTGGCTCTCTTCAGGAGATTGACAACCAAACAGCCATCACCCGGGCAGGGGGGCGGATAGCCTTCGATCGATTGGTGCTGGCTACCGGCAGTCGCCGGCGTTCCCATCCCATCCTGGGTGAGACCCTCTCACTGCCGCAGTTTTGGTCATTGCGTGAAGGCCATATCGTGATCGTCAACGAGGGTTCTCCAGAAATATATACCCTCGCCCACTTGGCCCAACGTCTGGGACTCCGGGTCACCCTGCTCCTCACGGGAAATCGTCCACAGCCCCGGCCCCCTTCCTTGCTGGATCTCCAATCCCGGTTGCAAGAGCAGGGGGTTGTCATGCATCACTCTGTCCGAATTTTGGAACGGCACAACACCACCCTGAGCGTCACCGTGGATGGGAGGAGCCTCCAGATTTCCTTCGAGCATCTTTTCCATCTGGGTGCACCCATCCCCAATCTGCCACGGGTGGACGGACATTTTTTAACCTTGGGGGATCTGGATCTGGAGCGGGGCTCTTTTCGCCACCATGAAAACCTCTACGCCGTGGGTGATGCAGCTGGTTTTTTCACCGCTGCCGAAGCCCAATGGCACGCTGAAGCCTTGGCCCGGACCTTCTCCCAGGGCACACCCATGCGCTGGGCACCCCTGGAGCGGCTGCCAATGCTCTTCCATGGTGACCCCCCTCTGGCCATGGTGGGGGAACCCCTCTCTCTGTTTCGCAGCAAAGGCTGGCGTCGGATCGATTTTTCCAGCCTGGGCTGGTCTGCCATCCACGGTATCCACGGGCAGCTCTGGTATCTCCCTTGTGCCGATGGTCGCTCTCTTTCAGCGATCCACATCGCCCACCCACAAGCTGATCTTTTGATCGGCCAAGCCGCTGCTCTGCTGGATTACGCCCTGGACGATCCCCGCTGGCAGCTTAGCGCTCCCCATCCATCGGCAGGAGAGATTTTTCACCTTTTGATCTCGGATTGGCGTACTTTTAAAAAGCCTTCGCCTGTTGTGGCCAAACCCTCCCGCCTGCCCCGAACCCCCGTCTCCAGGATCCTCCATCTCTCCTCTGGCCTCATCCATTTTTCCCTGGAAGAGCGACAAGCTGCCCCCCTGCAACCCGACCCGGAGCGCTATCTGAAACTACTCCTGGCCCTTAAAAATCGCCTCGGCCTCACCAGCCAGGAGACCCTGCCCCTGATTCCGGATGGGAAGGGGGGATATGTAGCGGATGGAGTTGGACCATTTCGGGATGTGTGGGAGTCTTCGACCGGTATCCTGAAATTTTACTGGCAGGAGGAGCAAGACCCCCTCCTCGTCATCGATGATAAGCCCGCAGCCCCCCTCCCCTCTCCGACCACCGATGGGGAGCAGGGAGGGAAGCGGCAAACTCATCCATTGCATGGATAGCCGGGCCTCATACCATGCTCTTCAACTCCTTCCCCTTTATCCTGGCTTTTCTTCCAGTGACCCTGCTGGGGTTTTATCTCCTGGGAGAGCGGGGGCATCGGAGCGGGGCGCTGGTGTGGTTGGTTTTCTGCTCACTCTTTTTCTACGGCTGGTGGAACCCACGCTATCTGGCGCTCATCCTGGGATCCATCGCTTTTAATTATGGGGTGGGAATTTGGCTGGAAAAATGGGGCCATTCCGGGAGAAAAAAACGGACTGGCTGGCTCCTGGCCCTGGGGATTTTGGCTAATCTGATCGTTCTTGGCTATTTCAAATACAGCCTTTTTTTTCTGGAAAATCTCAACCTGATTCTGGACAACCGGTTTCACATTGAGGCGATCATCCTGCCCCTGGGCATCTCCTTTTTTACCTTTCAACAGATCGCCTGGCTCACCGACATCCATCGGGGGGGAAAAATTCAGGGACATTTTCTCCATTACAGCTTTTTCGTGGTTTTTTTCCCCCAGCTCATCGCAGGCCCCATCGTGCGCCACAAGGAGATGGTCCATCAATATCAAAATCCGGCCTTCACCCGGCTGGATCCAACCAACCTTTCACTGGGTCTTACCCTCTTTTTCATCGGACTTTACAAAAAAGTAGCCATCGCCGACCGGTTGGCCCCCTTCGTGGATCCCCTTTTTTTGGCCGCTGAGGCAGGCCATGCCCTCAATTTTACCGATGCCTGGCTCGCCGGCCTCGGTTTCGGCTGCCAGATCTATTTCGACTTTTCCGCCTATTCGGACATGGCCATGGGCCTTGCCGCCCTGTTCAACTTAAGGCTGCCTGTCAATTTCAACTCCCCCTTCAAGGCCTGCAACATTGTCCAGTTTTGGCAACGGTGGCACATCACCCTCAGCCGTTTTTTGGCCCACTATCTCTTTGCCCCGATAGCCCTCACCATGCATCGGCTGGCAGAACGTTTGGCAGTGGGTGGCTGGGGCCGCTTTTGGCTCACGGTTCAGGTGCCGCTCCTTGTCACCTTTCTTCTCTCCGGCCTCTGGCACGGGGCGGGGTGGACTTTTATCTGCTGGGGGGGGCTCCACGGCCTATATCTCATCATCCACAACCTCTGGTCGGCCTGGCGGGAGCGATGGGGCAACAAAACAAGACTGAGTTGGCTGGGGGAGCTGGCGGCCCGCCTGCTCGCCCAAGGCATGACCTTTGCCGCCATCACCGTGGCCTGGATTCTCTTCCGGGCGGAATCATTGGGGGGGGCTGGGGTGATGCTTCGGGCCATGGCCGGTCAGAGCGGATTTCAAGCGGATCGGATTGACTTTCCCGCCGGGGGGCTGGTGGTGGTCCTCTTGCTGATCACCTGGTTGGCGCCCAATGCCCTGGAACTCACCCGCCGCTACCAGCCTGCACTGGAAAACCATCGGGGGGAGATTCGTCAATTTGCGCCAGTGGTGTGGCGTCCCAGTGCGTTTTCCGGGTTGGTCCTGTCGCTCCTGGCCTTTCTCGGTCTGCTCTATCTTTTTGTCTGGACCCGCGATGAATTCATCTACTTCCAATTCTGACGAAGGTTGGCCTTTCGTGGCCTGGTTCCTCTGGACCCTGGGAGCGCTTCTTCTGTTTTCAGCATTGGCCAGTGAATCGCTCATTCGCCTGAAAGTGGAAAAGCAGGACAATCGCCTGCACCACCTGACGATCTACCATACCGACTCAAGCCCCACCGCCATATTTGGCGACTCCCATGGGGCCGTGGATCTGCAACCCAAGGAAGGAGTGGTCAATCTGGCCTATGTCAGGGAATCCATAGAGGTGATCGCCATGAAGATCCGCCTTCTTCTGGATCGACGCCCACTCAAGCGGATCATCCTCCAGGCGGATCCATCGATGTTCGGCCCCTATCGCCTGGATGCCGTTGCCGATGTGGAGGCCTTTCGCCATCTGGACCAAGGCGGTTTCAATACCAGTTTTTTTACGCTCCGCATTGTTCTCGACCAACACCGCCCCCAAATTCTCAATTATTGGCGGGTTTGGTTCGAGGTGGGCAGTTTCCAAAAGCCGATCCTGCGCCTGCATCCCGGAGGATGGCTCGAAATGAGACGCCAATGGTTGGAGATGCCCGCTCCCCGCCGCAAACAGGAAACCCTGGCCCGCATCGCCTTACAGCGTCCACCGGCTCACTTTGCCGACCACCGGTTTACCTCCATCTACACCCAACTGCTCACTGAATTGATCGATGTGCGCCACATTCCGGTCTGCCTGATCGGCTTTCCCATGTCCCCCGACTATCTGGCGGAAATGGGCCCCTCTTTCGACCTGGTACAATCCTGGTTTCAAAAAACCGCCTTGGCCCATGGTGCAGCCTATTTCAACTATGTCGATCTCTATGGGGAACAGCCCCATCTTTTTGCCGACCAGGATCATCTCAATAAGGATGGGGCAGCCATTTTTTCTGAAAGGGTTTTCCACGATTGTGGGGTCGATTGAGTGGGCGTCCCTTCCGAAAACCTGTTTTTGCTCGAAAACCAGGAACTCGGAAGGGACTGGAATGGCGTCCAAAAGCTGAAGAAAACCGAGCCTGCACACCAAGCCCTGGAGAGAGACAAAGGCTTACATTTCAGACTGCAGATACTTGGCCATCTGCATGTCCGTTCCAAGGATGTGTTTGGTCACCCACTCTTTGAGGAAATCCAAAACCTCTGGTGTAATACCTTCGCCTTCGGCCTTGAACTTATTCTGCAAATTTACCGCCTGTTCCAGCAGGGAGGCATGTTCATTTTTATGCTCCATGAAACCGTCATATTCATAGGTTTGCATCAACCGTTCTTCATGACGAAAGTGCCACAAGGTATAGCTCAACAACTCCTCAAGCACTATTTCCATCTCTTCGCTTTCCTTGTTTTCAGCGACAGATTGAATGAGGTCGTTGAGAAGATCAATCAGGCGTTGATGATCTTTGTCGATCTCAGGGATACCAACACTCAGTGAATCGTTCCAGATAAGCTGTTCCATTTCCCCCCCAAAAAAAATTGACTGATTGATTCAGGGCTCCATACCGACTGATAAGAATCAAAAACCTTCGAAACCGATCAAAGAGACATCGTCTCTGCGTTTGCTATCCCCCTGATAATCGATCAAGGCTTGCAGGATAGGCCCCTCCTGTTGATCCATGGGCCTATCCCGAAGGGTTTCAAGCAGACGCATAAAACGCCGTTTGCCAAAGCTGCGTTTTTTCTCTCCACCAATTTGATCGATAATGCCATCCGAGGTCATGTAGTAGCGTTTGTCAGCGCCAAATGCCAAGGTGTGCGCGGTAAAATCAAAATCCCGATCAATACCTCGATATCCAATACCGGATTTGTCCCCTTTGATCTCCTGAACACCCCCTTCATCAACGATAAACAGCGAAAATCTGGCCCCGGAATAGACCATTTTTTTCCGGCGTTTATTAATAAAGCAAACCCCCAGCTCCAAACCATCGTCTGAATCCCCCAGCTCCTTGTCCTGACCGAGAGCCAACTGAATCAGCTGATGCATGCGTTGGATCAAGGTTCCCGTATCTCCGGGGGCCACTTCCAGTATGGCCTGATCCAGGGCACCGTTGGCAATCAAGGTCATGAATGCCCCGGGCACCCCATGACCCGTGCAATCCCCAAGGATAATGACACTGCCATTAAACCAGGGACGGTACCAATACATATCACCACCAACCACATCACGAGGCTCCCAAATGAGACAATGTTGAGGCAAAACCGTATTGATGACCTCCGTGGGCGGCATGATGGAGCGTTGAATCCGGCTGGCATACTGGATGGAGCTGGAAATAATGGCCAGGGCATCCTTCAAGCGATCATCGGCCATTTTTCTCTGGGTGATATCTTCCTTATTGGCAACAAAATGGCTGATATTTCCATCCCGGTCCCGAAGGGGAGAAATCGTGGTGGCTTCCCAATACAGCTCCCCACTCTTGCGTTTATTCAGGAATTCACCTTTCCAGGTTTTCCCCTTGGATAAGGTCTGCCAAAGATCCTGATAGAGGTGGGAATCCATTTCCCCTGATTTCAAAATACGCGGATTGCTGCCGATGGCTTCTTCCTGGCTATAGCCACTCACCTTGGAAAATTGTGGATTGACGAACTCTATGTTGGCGTCACGATCGGTGATCACGATGGATAGAGGGCTCTGTTCCACAGTTCTGGACAGCTTTGTCAGCTCGATTTCCAACTCCTGCCGATGGGAAATTTCACGACGCATGCGTCGATTCCAGATAACGATGATCAGAATGATGGTCAAGGAGACCACAACAGCAGGAACGGCATAAAACAGGATGGTCCTGATATCCAGACCAAGTTTGATCTGGTGGGCCATCCAGGTATTCTTGATGGCTTTCTTTTCGGAGGTGTCCAGCGAAGCGAGGGCCTTGTCCAGGATGGGAACCAACTCCGGCCAATCCTTGCGCACCCCCATGGAGAGAGCATAATCGTAAGATGTGGGTGCGGCAATCTGAAGCTGACTCAGACCCAACCGCTCCATTTCATAACTGATAACCCCGAGACTATCGACCACAGCATCGATGGTTCCCGCATCCAGATCCTGGAGAAGTTGGGCGACGTCGGTTTTTTCCACCAGTTGTATCGCTGGATAATCATCCGTGAGCCACTCAACGGCGACATTCCCTTTCACCACCCCTACCCGCTTGCCCTGGAGATCATCGAGCCCCCCGATCAAAGCCCCCCCCTTACGATTGACAATACCCATGGGGAACGAAACATAAGGCTGGGTAAAATTTAAAAATGTTTCCCGCTCCGGGGTCCGCACAATCGCGGGCAAAAGATCCAGTTTACCCTGCTTGACTTTTTCGATCACCTGGACCCAGGAGAGTGCTGTGACCGGCTCCATGGCCACGTTCAAACGCCGTTCAAGGGCCTCGACATATCCGGAGCTTACCCCGGCATAAGCACCCTTCTCATCCACAAATTCAATCGGCGGCCAGGAGTTGTCGATACCCAGCCGTACCAGATGGTGCTCGGAGAGCCACTGTTTTTCACTGGAGGTCAACCTGACCTTATCCCGTTCGGAATCAACGATGTTGATCCATTTACCCTGAATTGCCTGCTCTTCCTCCTCGGTGATGGTGTCCAGCCCTTTTTGCAAAATGGATTGCAGCAGGGGTTCGTCATCCCGGGAAAACAGATGGATTGAAGAGGCTGCGAATTCAGTTTGAATGATGGCTTTCAAACCAATGATCGCATTGGTTTTGATGGCCTGTTCCACAGCCATCTGAACTTCCATCATGGCATCCACTTCCCCATTCAACACCTTGCTGATCGAATCCATCAGATTCTGTGTTTCGACAATGACCGCCTGGGGATATTTTTCCTTGAGTTTGGGAATGGTGCCATACCCCTTGACAACAGCTATGCGCCCCTTTGCCAGATCGTCCATGGCGGTGATTGGGGAGCCTTCCTTCACATAAATGAATTCCCGAATAAAGAAGTAGGGTTTGGAGTAAAGACCATAGGTCGCCCGCTCATCGGTGTAATAGGTTGCTGGCAAGAGATCGATGTTTTTTTCCTGTAGTCCGGTCAGCAAGGTTTGCCACGCATCACTGACGATCTCCAGCTTGAGCCCGGTTCGTTCTGACAGCAGGTCCAGGTAGGCTCCTGCCAGGCCGCCAACACGACCGTCCTCTTTGGTGAAAACCACCGGCGCCCACTCCTCGACTCCAACCTTGACGCGATGCTGTTCAATCCAACGTTTTTCCGATTCGGTCAGAGAGACGATCCGCCCCAATCCCGACCCGGAGGAGATGCCTGACAAGGAGAGATAACGCCCGATGATCGTGCGCTTTTCCTCCTCCGAGATCGAACCCAGGGCCTTGTCGAGGATATCTCTCAAAATGGCACGATCTTTTGGAACAGCCATATGGAGGAGTTGTGGTTTATCACCAATAAGGGCAACCGCTTTGACACCAGGCAGTAAATTTTGATCGATCAGATAGGCAGCGACATATTGGGAGCCAACATAGGCCTCTGCTTTCCCAATGGAGACCATTTTCAGCGCCTCCAAAGTGGATTCGACCACCAAAGAATGAATGCCCGGATAGTCGGATTTTAAAATCCCCTCCATGGCATATCCCTTCTCAACCGCAACACTCTTACCGGTCAAATCGGCCATGGTCTTGATATTCGAGTTTTCGGGGTCAGTAAATATGGCGTTGTACAACGGCAGGAAAGGGCGGGAGTAGGCCAAAGCCAGGGCGCGTTCTTCGGTATGGTAAATCTCCGGGGCCAGGTCGAGTTGGCCTTGTTTGAGCTTCCCGAGCATCTCCCCCCACGGGCCAAACTGTGGCTCCACCTTCAAGCCGACACGACTGGCCACAAGCTTGAGGATGTCAGAAGCAATGCCGGTATGCTCGCCATTGGCATCCTGATAATCCACCGGGGGCCAATCGGTCAGGGCGATGGTGCGGATGGTCGGGTTGGTGGCGATCCATCTTTTCTCTTCATCGCTCAACGCCACCAACTTGCCCTTATCGACAGGGATCTCCAGAGTGGCCAGAAAATCTTTTTTGGGAATCAGTATCAGCCTCAGACCCTCGCGATTCTTGAAAATATCGTTCAGGGGATAGGCATAAAGCCCCAACCCGGATGGAGCCACTCCATGGCGTTCAGCATCAAAGCTGTTTCGCCCGGGGAGATAACGGCTCCAGCGTTTGTCCGGGTCGGGATGCAGGATGATTTCGCCGTCCTGGTCGATCAGGAAAAGATCAAAATCAGCGGAATGGCCCAGCTGCTCCAAAAAACGGTCCATCATCAGGTTGATGACGACGACGCCACGAAAGCTGCCTTCGACAAAAACGGGGGTGGATATGCGAAAGGTCGGGCGAATCGGTTTTTCGATTTCACCCTTTTCCATATTCAGATTGAGTTTGGAATGCCAAAGTTTGCCTTGGGGAAGGGATTTTGGGCCCTGAAAATAGGATTTGGCACTCTTATCCTGCATGGCCGCAAGGTCAACGACCGTGGGTAGAATCTGGCCTTTATACCTGTCGATTCGAACACGCTCCAAACCGTGTGCATTCAAAAATCGAACCTGCATGTAATCCAAATTGGCTGACGATATGGCGTGGAAAAAGGTGGTCAGATGATTCCGGTCCGCTTCCGTTTTTTCCCGGGCATAGCGACGGGTAAATTCACTTTCAGCCAGGGAGAGAACCTGATTTTCCACACTTTGGACGAAATGACTGAGGATACCCAGCTTGAATTTGGACTCGGCTGCCGCTTTGCTCTCCAAGGCGTGGAGAACGTCAGCAGGAAGCGACCTACTGTCAGTCTCAGCACCCGTTTTGGCAGCAGAGAGAGACTCTCTCCCTGGGTCAACCGGAGTGGCAGAAGAGAACTCAGCACAAAAGAGGATCATCAGCGCTGCAAAAACAGATCTGACACCCACATTTTTTAGGATCAAAAAAAGATTTTTCTTGCCCACCCTGTCAGCCTTTGGCCATAGGCACGGTTCAGCCTCCAAACCGAGGACCGGATTTAACCATGGAGAATCATTTCACCCAGGCAGACCGGTGACCTTCGATTTTGGAATGACCAATGCCGTTGTCCCCCATACCTGCTCTTGATTTTCCAGAACAGGCCTCCCACACCACCATGGTCTTTGGCAGGAGAGGCAGCTTGGACAAATTGAATATCCAACCGCCGCCCCTTTTTTTTCATCCGGAAATCCAGGTTTATTCATCCACAGCGCACAAGTTGAACTTGGCCGCTTCCAGATCCTCACCGAACTCTTCTCCCAACTCCTCCATATTGTCATCGTCAGATTCGTAATACCAGTTAACGGTGACGGACACCCCTTTTTCCGCTGTTTTATCCAACAATGTGAAGAGCTTCATGACCACCTTGGCGCTGGTGCTGTTGAAGTAGATCAGCTCAAAGTTGAACGTCACTTCTCCTTCATTCAGGCCATTCAGATGTTCTCCAAGGGCGGATAGATTTGGGCCGAAAAAGGCTGGCACATCCTCGGGGTAGGACTCCCCACGAATGGAAAACGTATTGTTGGAGAAATCAAAGTCGATTTCAGGAGAGCGTTCGGTACGTTCGATTTTGATGTTGTCCATGATTCACCTTTCCATATCCGGGTCAAATATAGGCTTTCAGAGTAAAAAAGTCGTGTTCGCTTCCTATATCCAAAAAATCAAACTCGATAGGCCGGGAGGCCTTTTTGGCGATATCCACGAATCCAACGCCCGCCCCCTTGCTCCCTTCAGGTATGTCTCCCAACAATATCTGCTTGTAGAGGGCTTTGAGTTCCTTCTGGTCCATACCCTGGATCGCTCTCAGTTGGGTGTTCAGACGTCCGACATCACCTTTGAGGATCTTATTGCCACATGCCACAAAATAGAGATTTTCCTCCTGCCCTACCGTCAGCAGGCCATAACTCAAAACAGACTCCTCGGTGCAGGGTGGCTCCCGTTCCGCCGAATAACGAATGATATTTTGCATCTGCTCAACAAAGATGCCAAAAATTTTCCGGGTGGTTCCAGCACTCATTTCTTCCAAAGCCAGTTTTTGTTTAAGAACCTGTCCAATTCCGGAAAGAACAGATTCGGTCATATAGCCGCTATAACAGAAAACAATTCCCTGATCCTGGAGTTTTTCACGGATTTCATACAGGCTTTTCGATAACATGATTTCAATCCCGTATTTTATTGATACTCTGAAAGCTGGTCTCTACAAACCAGATGATGAGTGTAATCAAGGCCAACATGAAAGTGAAGTGATCAAAGGCCTCCCGATCCACCCTCCTTCCATAGGCATTATAGATGGCCACCAAGGAGGGCTGGAAGAAGTGTCGCACATTTTTTTCCTCAAACCTGAGTTTCTGGCGGGTGGGCACATTTGAGCCTATCGAAAAATCAAATCCTAAAGAAAACGACATGTTACGGTACT